>CAJAEK010000102.1 GCA_903938735.1 uncultured Actinomycetes bacterium
AATAAATCTTCTAGCTCTGGCTCGTAGAAGGGAACTTTTCCTTGCGACAAGAGGGAAATCTTTGCTGGATCAACATCTACGCCAACAACCGAGAAACCCAGCGATGACATACATGCTGCATGGGTTGCACCGAGATAACCGGTGCCAATTACCGAAACTTTAAGCGTCATTTAACTGATTCTATACGGATTCTGTAGCGTGAAAACGGTAACGTGAGCATGTGAGTGCAGCATGAAAAACATCGGCGTATCGGTCGTGCTGCCTATTCTCAATGAGGAGCGGCATCTGGCCGAATCCATCCACGCGATTTTGCAACAGGAATACGACGGGGAATTTGAAGTCATCCTGGCACTGGGACCAAGCATCGACCGAACGAACGAAATCGCGGCTGGACTAGCGAAGGCCGACCCACGCGTCATTTTGGTCGATAACCCCACCGGTCGAACCGCGGCTGGTTTAAATGCAGCCTTAGCCGCTTCGCGCTTTCCTATCATCGCTCGGATCGACGGCCATGCCGAGGTTGCACGAACATATTTGAAGGACGCAGTCCGTTTATTGCACGAACACAACGCCGTAAATGTTGGTGGCGTCATGGCGGCTGTCGGTCGCACACCTTTTGAACGCTCGGTCGCAACCGCAATGCGAAGCGTGTTAGGCGTTGGAGCATCGCGTTTCCATGTGGGTGGTCAGGCAGGACCCGCCGACACCGTGTATCTCGGCACATTTCGTAAAGATGCGTTGATTGCCGCCGGAGGATACGACGAACGATTCACTCGCGCTCAAGATTGGGAACTGAATTTTCGACTGCGCGAACGCGGTGGAACTGTCTGGTTCGATCCTTCATTAATCGTTACCTATCGCCCGCGCTCAACAATCAAGGCGCTAGCAAAGCAATATTTTGAATACGGTCGCTGGCGTCGTGCGGTCGTGCGCAGCCACAAAGGCAGCGTGAACTACCGATACCTAGCCGCGCCGTTTGCCGTGCTGGTGAATGCCGCATCCATCATTCTCGGATTTGCACTATCGCCGCTATTTTTCACGCCGCTTGCGCTCTATTTACTAGCGATTCTGGTGGGTGGGTTGGCGCTCGGAAAATCTCTCTCGGAGAAAATTATTTTGCCTTCGGTTTTTGCGACGATGCATATGGTGTGGGGATTGGGCTTTCTTACCTCACCCAAGCGTTTAGTCGGTCAAGACGAACCGGAGTAATTAGCGTATGAAACGGCTCGGTTTCTTTCTGATTGCTCTCGTTCTCGTTCCATCGCCAGCGATAGCTGCACAAATTCCATCCTCCTTTACTTTCACTGGCTCTGGCTTTGGTCACGGGGTTGGACTAAGTCAGATCGGCGCAAAGGGACAGGCACTCGAAGGTAAAAGCGCTACGGATATTTTGTCGTATTACTTTCCTTCGGCGTCGGTCACGCCGGTTGCCGATTCAGAAACAATTCGCGTCAATGTGGGGCATGAGCAATCCACCGCTTCTATTTCGCAAGCACCGGGCTTTGCTGGCGAAACGATGACGCTCACTGATGAGTCAGGGACTGTGAATACTGGATCTAATTTCTCCTTCAGCATTAGCGGTAAAAAAATTGCATCAGGCGGCGGTTCGCTCGCATCGCTCTGGACCGTTAACTGGAGTGGCGCGGTCGTCCTTCATTTGGGATCGGCGGCAATGACGCTTAAGTATGGACAGATTCAATTGCGCGCCGTGCCGCTTACTGGTCACGGATATCGAATCGAGATCACGGACACGATGCGGGTGCAGGACGAGTATCTGTATGGCATCAGTGAAGTGCGTTCGAGCTGGCCTCTAGAAGCGCTCAAGACGCAGGTGATTGCCTCGCGCACATACGCGCTTGCTCGTTTGGGCGCTCCGCGCAAAGCCTGCGATTGCAACGTTTATAGCTCTAAATACGACCAGACATATATCGGCTATGCCAAAGAGAGCGAACCTACCTATGGTGCAATCTGGAAATCTGCGGTCGATGCCACAGTGGTTAATGATTCACACGCGCTTGCGGTCACCTTTAACGATCAACCGATCAATGTCTATTTCTTCTCATCAAGTGGCGGCGCCACCCAACGAAGCCAAGATGTGTGGGGGACTGCTTATCCATATTTAATTAGCGTGCCAGATCCATGGTCGCTTAGCGATACGTTAAATCCCGGTTATGCGCATTGGAGTCGCACGGTCTCGCAAGCAGATATGGCCGCTGCCTTTGGTTTGCCAGACATCGCTAAATATGCGATTTCAGGCCGCACGCCTTCTGGTTCGGTAATCGCGGTCGTGGGTTATTCATCTAATGGTGCACGGGTAAAGCTTTCAGTCAGCGATTTTAAGACCGGAGTTAAATTGCCTTCGTCATGGTTTAACTTGCCGAAGTTAGTTACCGTACAGAATTAAATATTGTGCGAAATTAATTCGAGTGCAGAACTGAATTCAATCCACCCCAGCTGCCGGTTTTAGGCAAAGCTTCGAGTGCGCCGGTCTGTGAATTTCGGCGGAACAAAAGATTGTTAGCGCCAGATAGTTCACGGCCCTTTACGACGGTGCCATCCGGCAACGAAATCTTTGAGCCAGCGGTGATGTAGGTGCCGGATTCCACGACGCATTCGTCACCTAACGAAATTCCTAAGCCAGCGTTTGCGCCAAGCAGTGAGTTCTTGCCGATAGAGATAACTTCCTTGCCGCCACCGCTGAGGGTTCCCATGATGGATGCACCACCGCCAATGTCGCTGCCATCACCGACAACCACGCCAGCGCTGATGCGACCCTCAACCATCGACTTGCCTAACGTGCCGGCGTTGAAGTTGACGAAGCCTTCATGCATGACCGTCGTGCCAGAAGCCAAGTGCGCACCAAGGCGAACGCGATCAGCATCCGCAATACGGACGCCCTCTGGAATAACGTAATCAACCATTCGCGGGAACTTATCTACGGAAAAGATTGTGAGCGCTCCAAGCTTGGCGCGAAGCACCGGCGCAACCTCGTTGATGGTGCTTAATGAACATGGGCCGGCAGATGTCCATGCCACATTGTTAAGAATTCCAAATATTCCATCGAGCACTAAGCCGTGCGGCTGCACAATCCGATGCGAAAGCAAGTGCAAGCGAAGATAGGCATCTGGCACAGACGATGGAGCGACGTCGAGATCAATTTCAATCGCGACCACATCTTTCGTGACACGACGAATCGGGTCGTTAACGATTAGCGCGCTGAGATCGGGCGCGGTTGCTGGCTTGCTGCCCAACCCGAGTGTTTGATACCAAGTATCAAGTACTTCACCTGTATCGGTAGTGGTGGATATTCCAAAGCCGTAAGCGCTGCGCATGGCAGTACTTTATCTCAGGATTTCTTAATCTTTATTTGAATGCCAGGCCCGTTCCGTCTCGCCTCGATGTGACAGACTGCGCTCATGCGAGTCGCCGTTTATTGCTCATCTGCACCAGATATCAAGCCTGAGTATCTTGAATTGGCCTTTGATATCGGCGCCGCGATTGGAAATGAAGGATGGGATTTGGTCTGGGGCGGTGGCACGGCATCGATGATGGGTGCGGTGGCCCGTGGTGCGCGATCGGTCGGAGCGAAGACCATCGGCGTTATTCCAGAGAAGTTGCGTAACAAAGAATTTGAAGATGCCGAAGCAACAGAGATGCATGTCGTCTCTGACATGCGCACTCGCAAAGGCACGATTGAAGATTTGTCGGATGCATTCATTGCACTGCCTGGTGGCATCGGAACGCTTGAAGAGTTTTTTGAAATTTGGGTTGGTCGCTATCTCGGTTTTCATGCCAAGCCAGTGGTTGTCTGTGATCCGCATGGCGCCTATGCACCGCTGCGCGAATCGCTCGCACATCTCACCCATCTCAACTTCATGAAGCCTGGGCAACGCGAGCTCGTTACGTGGAGTGCTGCGATTGACGAGGCGATTAGCGCCTGTCGGCCAAACTAGCGCCTGTCGGTCACCGGCGTATTTGGGATAACCTCGACCCATGGCACAAGCACAACCTCCCCACACTCTGGAAGAGTTGCTTGCCAGCCTGCCCGAAGAAGAGCGGATCATTCTCTC
Organism: uncultured Actinomycetes bacterium; assembly: GCA_903938735.1. Taxonomy (GTDB): domain Bacteria; phylum Actinomycetota; class Actinomycetes; order Nanopelagicales; family Nanopelagicaceae; genus AAA044-D11. The sequence continues at coordinate 4,071 of CAJAEK010000102.1, forward strand.
CCTTCACTATCTGAAAGCCATGACCGATGCACAAATTGCCTCGATGCTGGGCGTGCCCGAACGGGCGGTAGCGGTCGTTATCACGAGCGGCAAAAGCCGTCTACTTTCCGCACTAAATCAGGTGCTTTAGTCCCGCCATTTTCGATTTCCGTAACCGGCCATTTCTGCGAGATACTTAGCCTCTTGTTGGGTTGGCGCAACCGTCGACTCACTGATTCGAATATTTAGTCTGATTAAGGGAGTTACAACATGGCAGCCATGAAACCGCGTACTGGTGATGGACCCATGGAAGTCACCAAGGAAGCTCGCAGCCTCGTTATGCGAATTCCCCTTGAAGGCGGCGGACGCTTAGTCGTAGAACTAAACGTGGAAGAGGCGACGAACCTCGGCAACGCGCTTCAAGCAGCAGTCGCACTCGTCAAAAAGTAATAACCCGATAACCGCCGGAGTTATCGTGAGCGCGCAACGTCCTGAATCTGCTCCTTCGTTTTCGCTGGTCGACTTAAAAGGGTCTACCCAAGCCAAGAAGATTTCCTGGGAAAGTTTCGATGCAATCGCGCTTCCCATTCACTCGGTCGACGCGAAAGTCGCACTCCTCAAGACGACACTGGATTCATTGGCGCTCGCCGAAGTTAATCGTTCCGCAGAATCTCTCCTCGAGCTTTTCGCTGATGCCACCGGTAAGGCTGGCGAAATCTTTGATGTGCAAATCGATCACCCAACTATTAAGCATCTGTATTTGGTTGGAGTTGGCGATGAAAGCGCCGATGATCTTCGCAAGGCAGGCGCCGCGCTCGCTCGGAAAACCAAGAGCACCGGCAGCCGCGTGCTTTCCGCGGTAAACACCAAGGCAGCAACCGCAGTTGTACATATCAACGCGTTGATATTGGCGAATTTCGTATGGAACCTCAAGAGTAAGAAAGAGTTGAAAGTAACTCGCTTCACTCTGGTTGGTGGCTTTGAGAAAGAGTTAGCGAAGGCCGAGATTGTTGGCTACGCGACCTGGCGCGCTCGCGAATTAATTCATACGCCATCAAATATTAAGAATCCAGCATGGATGGCCACTGAAGCAAAGAAGCTGGTGACATCCGCTGGCGTTACCGGGCTAAGCATCAAAGTACTCTCAGGACGAGAACTGAAGCGATTCGGCGGACTGCTCGCGGTCGGAAATTCTTCGCCAAAGCCTGGGCCGCGCATGGTCGAAATTACCTACGCACCTACCGGATCGAAGAATTGGCCACATGTTGTTTTGGTGGGCAAGGGAATCACCTTTGATACTGGCGGAATTTCGCTCAAGCGACCTTATGACTTTATGGTTCCCATGAAAACAGATATGACCGGATCTGCGGTCGTGCTTGGTGCGATTACTGGCGCCGCACAGCTCGCGCCGAAGGTTCGGATTACTGCGCTCATGATGTTGGCCGAGAATGCGGTCTCCTCGACATCACAACGACCATCCGATGTCATCGTCCAATACGACGGCACATCTGTAGAAGTGACTAATACCGATGCCGAAGGTCGGTTGGTTCTGGCCGATGGTTTGGGATACGCGAATCTTGAACTCGACCCCGACTATCTGATTGATATTGCAACGCTCACTGGATCGGCGACGCTTGGGCTCGGTCGTCAATATGGCGCAATGTATTCGCGTGATGCCAAGCTCGCACAAACCTTCACGCAAGCTGGTGAAATCATTTGCGAGCGCGTATGGCGAATGCCGTTAGTCGATGAATATGCCGATGCCATCAAGAGCGATATCGCGGATTTCAACCACATCACGGATACCGAGCATTTTTCAGGCGGATCGATTACGGCGGCGCTCTTCTTGGAGAAGTTTGCGGGTGACCGAAAGTGGGTTCACTTCGATATCGCCGGCCCGGCTCGCTCCGAGATTGACGCTGGTGAAAATCAAAAGGGCGGCACGGCGTTTGGGGTGCGGCTGTTGATTGAATGGTTGACTTCACTCTGATGAGCACGCCAATCTTTAATTCGAATATCAACGCCCGTGGCGACATGGTCGCCTTTGCTGAAAATTATCCGCTCGAAGATATTCATATGCAGCAAGCCAGAAAGAATGGCGTAGAACTTGGCGCTCTGGATCCATCACCAGCGGTCGGGGCTTTGATTGCCACCATCGCACAAATGATTTCCGCAAAGTCTGTTGTTGAAATCGGCACTGGCTCTGGCGTCGGGGGATTGTGGGCCTTTCATGGTTCGGCGGCAGATGCAACGCTGACCTCAATTGACGATGAGCGTGAACATTCCGGAGCCGCTCGGGCCACATTTGAAGAAGCAGGAGTCGCATCGCAACGATTCCGATTGATTACGGGAAACATTATTGAAGTAGTCGGCAAACTGGCTGAAGCGAACTATGACCTGATGATTGTTCGATCCCCGCAAGATATCGTTGATGTCATTCAGGAAAGTTTCAGATTGCTCAAAGCTAATGGCACCTTGATCATCGATGCTGCGCTCGATAACGGTCGGGTAGCAGACCCAACTCAACGCGATTTTGCAACAATCTCGCGTCGTGATGCCATCAAGGCGATTAAAGAAGATGCACGATGGAGTTCGGTATTGCTTCCGGTTGGCGCAGGAGTCCTGGTCGCAACCAAACGGTAAGAAGCGCTAAGACCCTTTCCCGACTAAACTTGGGGTTATGAGCAGCCAGAACACTCCATCCTCCGATACCCCATGGTGGATTGCCGGAAATAACTCGGATCAGAATCCACCTCGCGTGCAGTCTCGCGCATCGAACGGTCGCACCGTCAGCATGAGCGTCGCAATCGTTATGACTCTTGCAGCCGGGTTGATTGGTGGCGTCGCGGGTAAATCAATCGTCACAGCACGGAACACTGGGCTTGCTACATCGCATTCAAATATTGATCGCGCACCAAATTCGATTGCGGGCATTGCTGCTCGTGTATCTCCTTCCGTTGTTTCGATTGATTCACGCTCGAACCAAGGTGAAGACACTGGCTCGGGTTTCTTTCTTGAATCAAACGGCACAATTCTCACCAACAACCACGTGGTGGAAAGCGCGGTGCTTTCCAACGGAAAGATCACCGTAAATCTGACCAACGGAAAGAGTTATCCAGCAACGGTCATTGGGCGCGCTCCGGCTTATGACCTTGCGGTTTTGAAGATTGAAGTGACTGATGCGCCCGCGTTGCCATTGGGCGATAGCGACAAGGTTCAAGTCGGTGACAATGTCATTGCCATCGGTTCACCACTGGGTCTAGCCGGAACCGTCACCTCCGGAATTATTAGCGCTAAGAACCGTGCCGTCACCTCCGGAAATGGAACGGGTGAAAGTTCATTCATTAACGCAATTCAGACCGATGCTGCTATCAACCCCGGCAACTCAGGTGGGCCACTTGTTGATATCACCGGCTCGGTGATTGGAATCAACTCTGCTATCGCATCGCTTAGCTCTGGTTTTGGATCGCAGGCTGGCTCGATTGGTCTCGGCTTTGCGATTCCCATTAACCAAGCGCGAAAAACCGCCGAGCAATTAATTAAGACCGGTACCGCAACCTATCCAATCGTCGGAATGTCGCTCGATCAAAGCTATTCCGGCAATGGTGCAAAAGTTGCCAACACTCCAACCGCAATTCTCGCGGGCGGACCAGCCGAACGTGCGGGTATCAAGCCTGGCGATATCGTGACTGCGATTGACGGCCAAGCGATTCACTCAGCCGATGAAGCAATCGTCGCGGTTCGCGCTCATAACGTAGGCGATGTCATCACGCTGACAATTGCCCGTGGCGATAAGACGCTCTCTTTCACCGTCAAATTGATTGCCGCCAAGAAGTAATAGGCTTCCCTCATGTTCAACATTGGCGCTGGTGAGTTTCTCACGCTTTGCCTGTTGGCCTTGGTGCTTATTGGTCCCGACAAGTTGCCGACCGTTGCAGTGGATGCAGCTCGGTTAGTAAAAAAAGCGCGCGCGATGGCACAATCAGCTACCGCTGAACTTCGGGAAAATATGGGCCCAGGGTTCGAAGATTTGCAGGTTGAAGATTTGCACCCCAAGAAATTAATCGCCAAGCAAATCGGCGTGATGAGCGAAATCGCTGACGAATCTAAGTTGGAACTTACCGAGATCAATAAGAACGCCAAGATCGACCCGGATTTACTATGAGCACTCTTGAACTAGTCCAACAAGCGCTCGCTACCGTCAATGATCCAGAACTTCGCCATCCCATTACAACGCTGGGAATG
>CAJAEK010000103.1 GCA_903938735.1 uncultured Actinomycetes bacterium
ACCGGAGCCGGTGGTGGGATTGTCTTTTATGTAGGCGCCAGTTTCGCAGAGACGGGCACGGCGTGCGGCTCTAACTGTCATTATTTAGAAGTAGCTCCAACTGGATGGGCTAACAACAAGCCCGTTTCGCTTAACGGTGCATGCGGAGGAAGCGCGGGTAGCGCAACAACCGATCCAATCATTTGCCCTCTCTCTGGATCCCTCATTAATACAACGGTTACATTCGGCTCAGGGTTCGCGAATACACAAACCCTTTCGGCATCTGCTGACGCAACTTCAGGAATCTACTTGTGTACGCACTATGCGGGCACTGATAGCAGCGCAGGACAGTGGTTCCTTCCATCGGGAAATGAATTAGGCGCATTAGCTACCTCGACGGTTAATTCAATTCTGGATAACAACTTCTACTGGTCCTCATCGATATCTGGCGTTACTGGTGTGGAATATGGATTCCCTTATACCGGATCGACTTACTCCGGATACTCCAACCCGTACAACGGTGGATACGCAAACAACCCACATTCCATTCGTGCAATCCGGGCGTTTTAGGGAAGTTATGGCTTATTACTACGACAATCCCATCGAGGAAGCCCCCGCCCGCCGTCGAAAAGTGCCGACGGTACTGGCTTCGATTCTGATTCTGCTCGCCGCTGGTCTCTTTGTTAAAACAACTTTGGCCGCCAACATCGCAATCAACACGGGCGTGCCTGCCGAGTTTGGTCAAGGCGTTACAGCAACCGCAGCCTGCGCGGGAGCATCGGTACTAACAATGACTCCAACATCCGCTTTTACTAACGCTTCGGGAGCGGGTGCGTTTTACTTCACTGCTGTGACAGTCTCAGGAATTCCTTCGAGTTGTAACGGAGTAGATTTCAATATTTCTGCGTACAACACCACCGGTAATGCGCTCGCAATATTTAATACATCGGTTACGGTTGCCTCGATTTGGGATAACGGTGGTTCATTTCAAGGTGGACACGGATTTATCGGATCAACAGTCGCAAGCGCTACTGGTTCGTTCACGGTCACTTTTACTTCACCTGTCGCGCTTGCATCTAACGTCGCAAAATTAACTCTGCAAAGTCTCGGCCACGTAGCAGGTAATTGCGCTACCGAAAATATTTGCTCCGTTGGAGACACTGGCCCGGGTGGCGGCACTGTCTTCTACGCATCGGCAGCTTTCACGGAAACTGGAGCAGCGTGTGCATCGAATTGTCATTATTTGGAATGGGCACCGGTTTCATGGGCATCCACCCAAAGCCAAAATAGTTCTTTCATCGAACCCGGAACGTCTACAACTGATGCAGGAACATATGTTCAACCAGCAAGTCTGTTGGGCAGCATCTCCGCGTTGGGCTCTGGATTTAACAATACGTATTTGATGTCCGGTTCAGGAACATCATCGAATAACGCGGCCATCGCCTCGCGCCTTTATGCTGCAAGCGATTCAAGCGCAGGACAATGGTTCCTGCCTTCTCAGCAAGAGGCGATCCTTCAAGCTCAATCGACCGCTCAAAGCGGAGGCAGCTTCCAGAACCGCTACTACTGGACCTCAACAGAATCCAACGCCTCGGCCCAATATGAGGTTCATATGCCTGATGCAGCGGTATCGGCAGATGCCAAGGGCAGCACCTACTCTCACCTATTCCGCCCTATTCGGGCTTTCTAGCGCTCAAGTTGCCGCCCGCCCAGCCTGCCTTTAGAGTTGGCTTTAGCACTCTCGGGGTCTGTCTGCTAACCCAGCCGAACCCCCGACCGGGTGGAAATCAGGAACATCAACGAATTTAGTTAGAGGAGAACGCACATGGCCGTAGCCATTAAGCCACTAGAAGATCGCATCGTCGTTAAGGCCAACGAGGCCGAGCAGACCACTGCGTCTGGCCTTGTTATCCCAGACACCGCAAAAGAGAAGCCGCAGGAAGGCACTGTTGTTGCAGTTGGACCAGGTCGTTTCGACGACGGCGTCCGTACTCCAATGGATGTCAAGGAAGGCGATGTAGTTCTTTACAGCAAGTACGGCGGCACTGAAGTGAAGTACAACAACGAGGAGTACCTCGTACTTTCAGCTCGCGACGTACTCGCCATCATCGAGAAGAAGTAACCCAGCATGGGTAAGAGTCTTCAATTCGACGAGGCAGCTCGTCGTGCAATGGAGCGCGGAGTCAACATTCTTGCTGACACCGTCAAGGTAACTCTTGGACCTAAGGGTCGCAACGTTGTTATCGCAAAGTCTTATGGCGCACCGCTCATTACAAATGACGGCGTGACCATCGCTAAGGAGATCGAACTCTCTGATCCAGCCGAGAACATGGGCGCACAGCTCGTGAAGCAGGTTGCTGAAAAGACCAACGATGTCGCCGGTGACGGAACAACCACCGCAACCGTATTGGCCCAAGCAATGGTGAAGGAAGGTCTTCGTAACCTTGCCGCCGGCGCCCAGCCAATGGATATCAAGTTCGGTATCGAAGCTGCTGTTAAGGCAGTTTCAGAAGAGCTTAAGAAGAACTCGACCGCGGTCAGCGGCAAGTCGCAGATTGCAGATGTCGCAACCATTTCTGCGCAAGATAAGGCGATTGGCGATCTCATTGCAGAGGCAATGGACAAGGTCGGCAAGGATGGCGTTATCACCGTTGAAGAGTCATCAACCACCGGCTTGGAGCTCGACTTCACCGAAGGTATGCAGTTCGACAAGGGCTACATCTCGCCTTACTTCGTGACCGATACCGATCGCATGGAGACCGTCCTTGAGGACGCCTACATTCTGATCTCTGGTCAGAAGATCTCTGCGCTGAGCGAAATTCTTCCTATCTTGGAGAAGGTCTCGCAAGCAGGAAAGCCATTGTTGATCATCGCTGAAGATGTCGAAGGCGAAGCGCTTTCCACATTGGTCGTGAACCGCATGCGCGGAACATTCACATCAGCTGCGGTTAAGGCACCTGGCTTTGGCGATCGCCGCAAGTCAATGTTGCAAGACATGGCAATCCTTACCGGCGGACAGGTCATTACTTCAGAAGTAGGCCTTAAGTTGGATCAGGTCACCGTCGATCTCTTGGGCCGCGCTCGTCGCGTTGTTATCACCAAGGACACCACCACAATCGTGGATGGCGCTGGCGATAAGAATGAAGTAGCGGGCCGCGTTGCCGAGATCCGTTCTGAGATTGCGAATAGCGACTCGGATTGGGATCGCGAGAAGTTGCAAGAGCGCGTAGCGAAGTTGGCCGGTGGCGTCTGCGTCATCAAGGTCGGCGCGCATACCGAAGTTGAACTCAAGGAGAAGAAGCACCGCCTTGAGGATGCAATTTCAGCAACCCGCGCAGCTGTCGAAGAAGGAATCGTTGTCGGCGGAGGAGCAGCACTTGTACACGCAGCCTCTGTACTCGAAGGCGATCTTGGCTTCGAAGGCGACAAGGCAGTCGGTGTTCGCTTGGTCCGCAAGGCCTGCGATGAGCCACTGCGTTGGATCGCCGAGAATGCTGGCCACGAGGGTTATGTCGTCGTAGCAAAGGTTCGCAGCATGAAGCCTGCTGAAGGTTTCAACGCGTACTCCGAGGTCTACGAAGACTTGGTGAAGATTGGCGTTATCGATCCAGTCAAGGTCACACGCTCTGCGTTGGCTAACGCTGCATCAATTGCAGCTATGTTCATCACCACCGAAGCTCTTGTCTTTGAAACACCAGAAGAGAGCAAGGAAGAGGCATCATCCGGACATGGTCACAGCCATGGACCTGGTGGCCACTCACACTAAGTTCGAATAAGAAAAGCCCCGCAGATAAATCTGCGGGGCTTTTCTCGTACTAATGCTTATGACGCGACGACTGAAAGTCCGCGACGATTGATGATGGTCAGACGATCATCCTCTGAAAGACCACCCCAGATGCCGTATGGCTCTTGTAGGCGAAGCGCTTGCTCGCGGCAGGCCATCATGACTGGGCACGATGCGCAGACTGCCTTCGCCGCATTTTCGCGATTGCGGCGGCGTGGACCACGCTCGCCATCTGGATGGAAGAACATTTCGGTAGGCAGATCGCGGCAGGCCGCGTCTTGCTGCCAATCCCAATCCTGCGCCAAGGGGCGAGGTGCTTGTGGTGCTAAACCATTCATTCCGTGCTCCTTTTCCGTTCTTTCTCATGAATAGTACAACCGCGCCATAAGTTGTTCAAGCCCCTGACCCAGTTTTGGCGCGATTTCAAGTGGCGCTGCTCACTGATTCGGGAGAGCATTGCCTTATGGAGACTCGGTCTAACGCTGGCACGCCCGAGCCTGGCTCGACCGTAGCCGCCGTAGCCCGCCGGTTAGGCATCGCTCCGGCCACCCTGCGGACCTGGGACCGCCGATATGGCCTTGGTCCTACCGAACACAACGCCGGCTCTCATCGCCGTTATTCCCCGCAGGACGTGATCCGCCTGACCCTGATGCGACGCCTAGTTGTCTCGGGCATGGCCCCCGCCGACGCAGCAGTGACCGCATTGGCCCACACTGGACCGTTGCCCGATGAAGTCCAGACCGCTGCACCCGCGAGCGCCGTTGATAGCGAGATCGTCACCGCACTACATCGTGCCGCCGAAGGCTTACAACGAGATATCTTTGAAGCGACTATTCGCACCCAGATAGATGAACATGGTGTGGCCCATACCTGGCAGAGCATTATTCGTCCGTTGTTATACGAAATCGGATCCGCGTGGGAATCCAGCGGTACCGGCATTGAAATCGAACATATGGCGAGCGAAGTCATTCGTCGCGTCTTGGGGGATTCGGTCTCGCAACTGAAGCAACCGAAAAACGATCGTGCCGTCTTATTGGCCTGTGTGGGGCAAGAGACGCACTCGCTCGCGATTCACGCACTAGCCGCGGCGCTCGCCGAGGTAAAAATTGAAACTGCTTTCTTAGGACCACAAACTCCGCAAGTGGCGCTCAACGAAGTTGCTCGTCGTACCGCGCCGCCAGCAATCTTCTTGTGGGCCCAACTGAAGAAGCATGCCGACCCAGCCTTCATTCAAGAGTTACCCAAGACTCGTCCAGCGCCTCGCATCATTGTCGGTGGACCGGGCTGGCAGAAAATGGATTGCGGAAAGGCCGTCGTCTCATCGAGCCTCGCTCACGCGGTGGAGGAAATCACCCAGGCCTGCGGTTTTTAGCGCTGGGCTCAATGACTAGACTCGCCACATGTCCGAGAGCGAACACAACTCCAAAGTGGCCATGTTGGGCCTCACATACGACGATGTTCTTCTCTTGCCCGATTCTTCGGATGTAGTCCCCAGCGAAGTCAACACATCGACTCGATTGACCCGCGGAATCAACCTACGAATCCCGGTCGTCTCATCCGCGATGGATACCGTTACGGAATCTGCGATGGCAATCGCCATGGCGCATGCGGGTGGAATCGGAATCATTCACCGCAATCTGCCGGTCGAAGATCAGGTCAAGCACGTTCTTGCCGTCAAAAAAGCGAACGCCGAATATCTCGTTGGCGCCGCGGTTGGCGTTGGTGACGATGGATATCACCGCGCACTCGAACTCATTAAAGTCGGCGTCGATGTCGTAGTTGTTGATACAGCACATGGACATCATCGCGCTGTGCTCGAAGCAATCCAGCGCATCAAAGCCGCACGCCCCGAGATTCAAATCATTGGTGGCAACGTCGCGACTCGCGCAGGCGCTCAAGCGTTGATTAACGCCGGTGCGGATGCAGTGAAGGTGGGCGTTGGTCCCGGATCCATCTGTACCACTCGCGTTGTTGCAGGCGTTGGAGTTCCGCAAGTCACCGCTATCATGGAAGCCCACAAGGCCTGCGTGAAAGCAGAAGTACCTTTGATTGCCGACGGCGGACTTCAGTATTCAGGCGATATCGCAAAAGCAATCGTCGCCGGTGCGGATACCGTGATGCTGGGTTCCCTGCTCGCTGGTTGCGATGAATCACCTGGTGAATTAATCGAAATCAACGGCCGTAAGTTCAAGGGATATCGCGGCATGGGCTCGCTCGGTGCGATGCAATCGCGCGGCGAACAAAAGTCGTATTCCAAGGATCGTTACATGCAAGACGATGTCTTGTCGGAAGACAAACTTGTCCCTGAAGGCAT
>CAJAEK010000104.1 GCA_903938735.1 uncultured Actinomycetes bacterium
ATTTCTAATAGACCGTTATTTGGTTTTACCGCGACCGCTACCCGAGTGCCTTCTGGGCTGTAATTAATCGCATTCTCAACCAGATTATGAATCGCCATCGTGATCTGGACTTGGTCACCTTTAACAAGCGACTCACAGTCACTGGCGAAAATGATGTCGGTGCGCCGTGATTCCGAAGTTAATCGAGATTGATCGATTGCTTCTTTGACAGATTCAACAATCGAGAATGTGCCGGCTCGCTTTAGCGGATCATCATCTTGTAAGCGCGACAGGTTAATAATCTCTTGAACCAAATCTGAGAGTCGCTTTGCCTCAGTCTGCATGCGATTAGCAAAGCGGGTAATTGCGTCTGGGTCATCACTTGCACCCAATACTGCTTCACTCAAGATAGAAAGTGCGCCGATGGGCGTCTTGAGCTCGTGTGAAATATTGGCGACAAAGTCACGTCGAATCGAATCCAATCGACGCATCTCTGAATCATCGAAGATCAGAATGGCAATCTGACCGACATCGCCAAGCGGAACAACGCGAACCAATAAATCGTGAGTACCGGCACCGATGGGGCCACGCGGAAGTTCTAGCGTCGCTTCTTGCGTTACACCCGATCGCCGCACTGCGCGAACCAGGCGAACGAGTGATTCATTCGCAATACGTTCATCTTTGATCAAATGAAATGTTGCAATGCCTTCAGATGCGTACTCGACAATATCGGTCGAACTCAAAACGATGCTCTCGGCATCAACCGCACGAAGGAGATCGATAAATTCAGGGGCAAGAGCTGATTGCGGTACTGCAAATAACGACGGGCTGGGACGGTTCTCGTCCTCTTTTCGCTTCAGCCATGCCATGGGCTAATCGTAGGAGTCTCACCTGTGCTCCTCATACCCAAAGCGGTGAATAGGCTGGAAAAAGCCATTTCTTTACCGATTGTTAAAGACCTGTTCACAGTCCACCCCGCGCTCCACCCCTATCTCCATTATTCTTTGACTATGCGCGACGCCTTTCATGAGGAACTAGACAGTATCGGTGCCAGCCTGCTCCAAATGGCGGTCTTAGTAAAAGATGCCATGGCAACCGCGACCACCGCATTGCTCAACGCTGATCTCGCGTTAGCGGAAAAAGTTATTCAGGAAGATGAAGTCATCGATTCAATTCAGCATGACTTGGATGCCCGTGCAATCAACTTGATGGCTCGCCAACAGCCGGTTGCATCTGACCTTCGCACGCTTGTTACTTCACTTCGCATGAGCGCCGATCTCGAGCGCATGGGCGATCTTGCTCACCACATCGCTAAGCAAGCACGGATGCGCTATCCCAACTGCGCTGTGCCACCAGAGCTCACCGTCACGATTACCGAGATGGGTCGCGCCGCGAACGCCATCATCGACAAGGTATCCGCTGTTATGGAACACCGCGATTCAGTTCGCGCTCTAGAAATCGAGAGCGATGATGATGAGATGGACAAGTTGCATCGTAAGTTAATTGGAATCTTGCTAGAAGATTCGTGGCCACATGGCGTTGAAGCAGCTATCGACATGACTCTGCTTGGTCGCTATTACGAGCGTTGCAGTGATCACGCGGTATCAATTGCGCGTCGCGTCTACTTCTTGGTCACTGGCGAATACGCCGTAGTCCAGAACTAGTTCTTACTTCTTACCCTGGTTCGCGAC
>CAJAEK010000105.1 GCA_903938735.1 uncultured Actinomycetes bacterium
ACAACCTTTGGCACAGCGTCATTACGAAGAACAATGACTAAGCGTTGGCCAAGACGTTCGTTACCTTCGTCGCGAACATCGGCGATGCCCTTGATGCGGCCATCCTTAACGAGTTCAGCAATCTTGAGCGCCAGGTTGTCTGGGTTTACTTGATATGGCAATTCTGTGACCACAAGGCAAGTGCGCTTGTTGATCTCTTCGATCTCGACCACTGCGCGCATAATGATGGAGCCACGGCCGGTGCGATAGGCATCTTCGATTCCTTGGCGGCCAACAATCAACGCCTTGGTGGGGAAATCTGGGCCCTTGATGATGGTCATCAATTTTTCAAGCAGTTCAGCTTGTGGCGCATCTGGGTGCTCGAGCGCCCACACAACACCTTCGACTACTTCACCAAGATTGTGTGGCGGGATATTGGTCGCCATACCAACAGCGATACCAGCAGAACCGTTAACGAGCAGGTTAGGGAATCGAGATGGGAGAACTACTGGTTCTTGTGAACGACCATCGTAGTTAGCGATGAAATCAACAGTGTCTTCGTCGATATCGCGCATCATCTCCATCGCCAACGGCGCAAGACGTGCTTCGGTATAACGCATTGCAGCAGCTGGATCGTTACCGGGTGAACCAAAGTTTCCATTGCCATCGATTAATGGATAACGAAGTGACCAGAATTGCGCCAAGCGAACAACGGCGTCGTAAATCGCGGTGTCACCATGCGGGTGGTAATTACCCATGACATCACCGACGATGCGAGAAGACTTGTAGTAACCCTTATCTGGGCGGTATCCAGCGTCATACATCGCATACAAAACACGACGGTGAACTGGTTTTAATCCATCACGAATATCAGGAAGTGCGCGGCCCACAATGACCGACATGGCGTAGTCAAGATAGCTGCGCGCCATCTCAACTTGGAGATCTACTGTCTCGACGCGATCTTCGCCGTCGGCGTTGGTCGTCTGCTTAGGTGTTGTATCCATTTAGTGATTCACCTAGATATCCAAGAATCTAACGTCTTTAGCGTTGCGCTGAATAAAGTTACGGCGCAGCTCTACATCTTCACCCATGAGAACCGAGAACAAATCATCTGCGGCGGCTGCGTCGGCAAGAGTCACTTGAATCAAGACGCGGTGCGCAGGGTCCATGGTTGTATCCCACAACTCTTTAGCGGGCATCTCACCCAAACCTTTGAAGCGCTGAATTCCATCGTCTTTAGGAAGACGCTTGCCAGCATCGAGGCCGAGTTGAATCATGCCGTCGCGCTCGCGATCAGAGAAGGCGTATTGAACAGGTTCTTTGCCGCCCCACTTCAATTTATACAGTGGTGGTTGAGCAAGATAGACATAGCCGTTTTCAATCAATGGACGCATGAAGCGGAAGAGAAGTGTGAGGAGCAAGGTGCGGATGTGTTGTCCGTCGACATCAGCATCGGCCATCAAAATAATCTTGTGATAGCGAAGCTTTGCGATATCGAAGTCGTCGTGAATACCAGTGCCTAGCGCGGTGATCAGTGCTTGGACTTCATTGTTTTGAAGAACGCGATCGATGCGTGCCTTCTCTACATTGAGAATCTTGCCTCTAATAGGCAAAACAGCCTGGTTTCGTGAGTCGCGGCCACCCTTTGTAGAGCCACCAGCGGAATCACCTTCGACGATATATAGCTCGCACTTTTCTGGATCGGTCCATTGGCAATCCGCCAACTTGCCGGGCATGCCACGTCCTTCAAGTAAACCTTTGCGGCTGCGCGAAAGATCGCGTGCTTTGCGAGCGGCAACACGAGCTGCTGCTGCGTCAATACTCTTGCGAACAATGTCTTTACCTTCACCAGGGTTCTTTTCAAACCATTCGGTCAACGCATCGTTCATGGCTTTTTGCACAAACGATTTTGCTTCGGTGTTACCTAGCTTGGTCTTTGTTTGGCCTTCGAATTGTGGTTCGCCAATTTTGATCGAGACGATGGCGGTTAGGCCTTCGCGGATGTCATCGCCAGTAAGGCGATCTTCCTTGCGCTTGATGAAACTCCACTCTTCACCAAACTTGTTGACGATAGATGTCAACGCAGTGCGGAAACCTTCTTCATGGGTTCCACCCTCGTGGGTGTTGATGGTGTTAGCAAAGGTATAAACAGATTCGGTAAATGTGGTGTTCCATTGCATTGCGACTTCAAGACTCATGTGGTGTTTGGTGTCTTCGGCGCTTAACGAGATGATGGATTTGTGAGTCTCACCCTTAGATAAATTTAAGTGGCGAACGAAATCAATAATGCCGCCTTCAAAATGATATTTGGCGTGTAGCGGCTCGCCTTTTTCATCTACATGGCCAGGGCGCAAATCAGTAAGCGAGATGGTTAAGCCTTTGTTAAGGAAGGCCATTTCACGGAAG
>CAJAEK010000106.1 GCA_903938735.1 uncultured Actinomycetes bacterium
ACGCTTCGCTCACCTTTAAAGAGGTCCGAGACGCGCATGACGACCTCGAGGATTACTGGAGCAATCGACGAATCGAAGAAGAGTATCGATTGGCCTATGTGGCATTCACTCGGGCTCGCTCACGATTGCTGTGCACTACCGCTTGGTTTAACAATGCAATCGATGCCAACCCACCAAGTCCAATCTTTTTATGGTGCTCTGAAGTCGCGCAGGCGACTGATGCCGTCCTTAACTTGTCGGACGAACCCACCGGCTCAAACCCGAAGCGCGAGACTCCGGCAACAAAGAGTTGGCCTGTTGAACGTCCTCGCGCCACAGTCATTGCTGATGCCGCTGAGAAAGTGCGAACGGCAGAAGCCCTTGATTTATCTGCAATGCGCGCCGCACAATCCAAAGTGGACTCACTCGCCGCCAATAGCTTCAACGATTTGGTGGACGATGCCCGCGCCATCATTGCCGAAGTTGCTCGCAGCAAAGAGCCAGCCGTTGTTTATCTGCCAAGTCGGCTCTCCGTCTCGACTTTAATGAAACTCAATGAAGATGCAGACGCTCTCGCGCTCAACATACGCCGGCCAATCCCACAGCTCTCCAACGCATATGCACGTCGTGGAACGACCTTCCACGAATGGATCGAAGAACATTTCAAGCGACCACGTCTCTTTGATGAGGATGCCTTTGATGGCGGATTCGACGAGGAATGGCTGCTGGAGAACGGATCATTAATTGAGGGCGAACTCGCCTCTGCGCCAGAGTTTGCGGATTCGGCTGATGACCCAGCACTCAACACATTGAAAGAGAAGTGGTTGGCCAGCGAGTGGGCCGACCGCGCGCCAATCGGTGTCGAGGTTGGTTTTGAAACGATTCTGGACGGCACAGTTCTCAACGGTCGCATCGATGTGGTTTATCAATCGACTGACGAATCCGGCAAAGAAATTTACGAGGTCGTCGACTGGAAGACCGGAAAATCCAAGCAGGGCAAGGATCTTGAGAACGCTGCGATTCAGCTGGCGGCATATCGCCTGGCCTATGCCCGCATGAACAACTTGCCACTCGATCGAGTCAGCGCGGCTTTCTATTACATTGGGGATAACACCACGATTCGTCCAGCTGATTTATTAGATGAACAGGCACTAACAAACTTGGTTAAGCAGATCCCAACAATCTAAGCAATCAACTCAACAACAAGCGGTAAATGATCGCTATAGCCCGAATTTGGTAGTGCAGTAATTTCTTTTGCCTTCACACCATCGGCAATGATGTAATCAAACTTCACTTTTGCGCCCCACGACGGATAGCTCTTTGCGGTGTGAAGTGATCTCCATTTTTTCGAGCCAACTATAGCGGGAACCGGAATATTGAAATCGCCGAGCAGAATGTGAGTGCCAGGTAAGCGCGCCAGCCAACGCTTTGCCCGCCAGAGTTGCCAAAAATTAACCAGTGGCACAAACGATAGATGCGTCACCGCAACTGTCACGCCGTTTGCTAGCTCTGCCGCTAGCGCCACTCGCGGCTCATCTTTCACATAAATGAAACGCGCACGAGGTTTACCCGTCTTTGGGTTTTCTACGGGTATCAGTAGCGGCATCCCGATTCGAGAGCGACCGAGTTCCAGCACATGCCACTTCGTCACTTCGATTTTGGAAATCAAACCAATTCCGTATTGCGGGCTTTCTGTCCCATCGGGATCCCGTTTGACGCCGACAGCACTTGTGTCGCCGCTATCACTTATGTCGCCGCTATCACTTATGTCGCCACTATTTGCGTCGCCACCATGAGAAAAGAAATGTTTCGTCTCGTGCTTGTGATGCTTTCGCCACTTTTCGCCCGGCGTGCCATGAACGGTCGCAGCAAATCCCCAATGCCAGCCACCTAGCAAGCGAGCCAACTCTTCAACCTGCTTCAGATCGCTCGACCGAGGTTGAAGATAATCGGCTTCCTGCAAACCAACGACGTCAGGTGCAATGTGGGCGGCGATGTAATCGGCCAATCCACCGAGGCTTACCTTTTGCCCCGGACGGGGTGGAATCGATTCGCCGTGCAAGATATTCCAGGTGGCAAGGCGCATACCCGCGTGCGGCTGGGGCTGCGACAAATCCGACATATGTGGAGCGTAATCGACTCTAGTAAGTTCAGCCCCGTGAATCCCGCCAATGCAGAGCGCTCCGCTCGATTAGAGCTCCCGCTGGCCCGTGCTGGAATCGATCGCGCGGGCGACCTCCGCGTAGACGCTGCCAAGCTCGACGAACTCTGGAATTCTGCACGCATACTTCTCGTTGTTCGGGAAATCACGACCAGTCAACCCACAACGTCCGGACCGAGCAAGGAAATCGTCACCCTTAAGTTTGCAACCGATGGCGCGGGTCAACCTATCTTCCATTCAAACAGCGAAATTCTTGCGCAAACGTCAGCTCTGCAAATTTCTACCGGCGAAAAACTATTTCTTGGCTTCGACGGAACTGATTCCTATTTTGCTTATTGTTCCGATGCTCATCATGAATTGCCGGATACATTCCGCACACTTCGAGAAATTGGCGACAATCTCTCTGATTCAGATATTGGTTTAGCTGTCCACGCACAGGCACTTGCCAACTGGCACCACACTCACACTCATTGCCCGCGTTGCGGTTCAACCACCACATCGACCAATGGCGGATCAGTTCGTCGCTGCGATGCCGATGGATCTGAGCATTACCCGCGGACCGATCCAGCAATCATTGTTTTAGTAAAAGATAAGAACGACCGCATCTTGCTTGGCCGTCAAAAAGTCTGGCCACAGAATCGCTTCTCTAACTTCGCTGGTTTTGTCGATGCCGGTGAATCCTTCGAGCATTGCGTTGTGCGCGAAGTCGGCGAGGAAGCAGGCGTTCGCGTCTCTGACATTATTTATCTGGGCTCACAGCCGTGGCCATTCCCAGCATCGGTCATGATTGCTTTCCACGCCATCACGGACAATCCGGAAGCCGCCCGCCCAGATGGTGAAGAAATCGAAGAGATTCGTTGGTACGACCGCGCAACTATGAAGCAAGACATCGCTTCACAGAATTTGTTACTGCCACCTGCGATGAGCGTTGCCCGCAAGATGATTGAGGCGTGGTATTCCGCCGATGGCCTTTCGAAAGATGATTTAGCTGGTGGCGAAAGTTGGCGGCCGAACTAATGTCGTCACCGCTTAGCGCCCACACAACACCTGCGCTTACACCTGAACAAATCTTGGCTGGCCTGGATCCGGAGCAACAACAGGCGGTTCAAGCGATCCGCGGACCGGTCTGCATTATTGCCGGCGCTGGCACAGGCAAGACCACCGTTATTACGCATCGCATCGCCTACGCAATCGCTGCAGGTGTAACAGACACCAATAAGACGCTTGCCCTGACCTTCACAGCTCGCGCGGCGGGCGAGATGCGCGCTCGATTGCGGACACTGGGTATTCCGAACGCCACCGCTCGCACCTTTCACGCCGCTGCACTCAAGCAGTTGATGTATTTCTGGCCGTATTCCATGGGCGGCTCTTTCCCTCAGCTGCTCACAAGTAAATCTGGCGCCATCGCCGAATCCTTTCAACGCGCCGATACAAAGCTAGTGCCACAAGCATCGCTGTTGCGAGATGTTGCCAGCGAAATTGAATGGGCAAAAGTTCTGGAGATTGCACCTGAGGATTATGTCGAGGCGGCGCTCGGTGCTGGCCGCACCATCAAAACCGGAAATTCGAATTCGGAGAATCCCAAAAACACTTGGGAAGAAATTGCAAAAATCTACGCATCCTACGAATCGCTCAAGCGCCAGGAACGCGCCATCGATTTCGAAGATGTTCTTTTGTTAACCGTGGGAATGCTTGAAGAAGATCGTGATGTGCGTGAACGCGTTCGCGATCAATACCGTTTCTTTACGGTCGATGAGTACCAGGACGTCTCGCCGCTGCAACAACGACTGCTCAATCTCTGGGTCGGCAATCGCCAAGAGATTTGCGTCGTCGGTGATGCCGCCCAAACGATTTATTCTTTTGCAGGAGCATCTTCGGCATTTCTTCTCAACTTCACAAAGAAATATCCGAAAGCTGAAGTGATTCGCCTCTCGCGCGGATACCGATCAACCCCAGAAATCATCAGTACCGCAAACGCCATTCTCCGCCAAGGCGGCATCGTTGCATCCGAAGGTCACGAACTCTCATCTATGAATGATCACGGCGCAGAACCACTCGTTCGTAAGTTCGAGTCATCCGCTGCCGAAGCCAAGGCCATTGTGTTTAAAATTCAAGAACTCGTGGGGCGCAAGAGTGCTAACTCTCCTGAGAGCGCAATCTCTTCTGCGAGCGCGATGGAATACAGCGACATCGCGATTCTCGCCCGGACCAATTCGCAGCTCGATGCTTTCGAACGTGAACTCCGCGCCGCTGGTATTCCTTCACAATTAAAAACATCAGAGCGCTTCTTTGAGCGAACCGATGTGAAGGACGCTATGCGAGTAATCCGGAGCGCCTCCGTACTGCCCGCTGAAGACGGCGATTGGTATCGCACATTAACCTCGGTGCTCTTGCCCTTTGGGAATGCCGATTATGTTCAAGCTTTCTTACGTCTGGCCGCCACCATGCAGGCTGACGGCGCACCGTCGCTACGCACCTTCTTGCGCGAGCTCGAAGATCGCGCGGATCAAAACAACCCACCAACTTTGCCCGGCGTGGTCCTTGCCACGTTGCATGCAGCAAAGGGTCTTGAATGGCCGCACGTTTATTTAGTCGGCATGAACGACGGGATTCTGCCGATGGGCAATGACATCAATGAAGAACGCCGACTCTTTTATGTTGGCCTGACACGTGCAAAGAAGTCGGTCCACCTCTCTTATTTCGGCGAAAAGAGCCCATTCCTTGAGGCCGTAGGCGGGCTGGCTCGCTCCTAATCAAGCGTGAGCCTGAATTAAATAGCTTGCGAGGCCGCACGGCGGTCGGTTACCCTTCTCGCATGTCACAGAACGTAGTAACTAACGAGGCTCGCAGCTCAGCTGCTGGCCGAGTTTCTGCTGCCGTGACATTCCCAACAACACCAGCCTCATTTACACCTGCCTATACCTACTTTGCAGGCGCCAACGCTTATGCCAATACACATAAGCACGGCGGAGGCGGAACCTGGAGCACTATCGGCTAACCGATAGCTAAGCCCCAGGGCCGCAAATCCTCCAAAGGATTGCGGCCCTTTTTGTTTTTCCAGTACTACTAAAAACCGAGATAAGGAATACCGAGAAAAGGAATAGGAAGGTGAGAGCGATGACCGTTCTCCTCAGTGAACTGTTGATTCCAGGATGGGCAGAAGGCCCAGACGCGATGATCGGAACATCTGCCTTGGCCGATGCCTCTGCCAAGTTGCCATGCCACACAGCAGAGCCAGATCTCTTCTTCGCCGAGGACAACGCCTCTATCTCCTATGCCAAGTCTTTGTGTGCCGCCTGTCCGATGGTTGCGGCCTGCCTTGAGGGAGCTATCTCTCGCGCAGAACCATGTGGCGTTTGGGGCGGCGAACTCTTCGATGAGGGTCGGCCAATCGCAGCAAAGCGAAGCGTGGGTCGCCCGCGATTGGTTGCGTTAGCGAGCTAAACAGCGGGCGCGATCTCGGGGAACCAGGAGAGTGCTTCGTCCCGGAACTTTCCTTCGGCTTCTAACTGGCAGAAGATGCCGGTGGTTCCCAAAGTAACACGGTGAATTAACACGTACTCGGCGGGGAGATTGAGTTGGAATCCAATCTTCGCCGTCGGGTTACGTGGATCGCCAACGCGAGCGCTCTGGTCACGTAGCCATTCGCGTGAATATCGGAAAGTTTCGGTCCGAAGCGGTTCGACAAGTGGTACCAAATATTCGAGAACTAAATTCGGATCCACATCAACATCCGGCAGAACAAAACCATCTTCCTTAAATCCTTCGTATAACGCGATGGCATCGCCTTCGAGCGCGTTCTTTAACAAATTCTTCATTGGTTCTGGGAAACCATTGGGCAGGCGATTGCAAGCACCAAAATCGAGAACACCCAGTCGGCCATCGGGCATGATGCGGAAATTTCCTGGGTGGGGATCGGCGTGCAATAGGCCAGCACGATCGGGAGATGTGAAATGGAAGCGAGCAATCTTGATGCCGGCGTTGTTGCGCTCTTCGCGCGTGCCCTTAGCAATCACGCGAGCTAACGGGGTTCCCTCTAACCATTCGCTCACAATTACCTTGTCGGCCGCCATGATGAGCTCTGGGATATGAATATCTGGGTCGTTTCGATAGGCGTCGAAATACGTCTGCTGTGCTTCGGCTTCGTATCGGTAGTCAACCTCTTCGATAATGCGCGCGCGTAGCTCTTCGAGAAGCGGCTTCATCTCTAGACCCGGCATGAATAACCCAAAGATTTTAGCGAAGCGCTGAATTTGATTGAGGTCAGATACCAGCGCTTCGGCTGCGCCTGGATATTGAATCTTTACGGCAACCGGCCGGCCATCTTTCCAAACCGCTTTGTGAACCTGGCCAATGGAGGCCGATGCCGCTGGCTTGTCGTTAAAGGATTCGAAGTGATCGCGCCAATCTTCGCCCAATTCTTTTGCGAGAACGCTATGCACTACTCGTGCTGGCAACGGTGGTGCGGATTCCTGCAGCTTGGTTAAGGTCTCGCGATACGGTTTTGCAATGTCTTCCGGTAACGCCGCTTCAAAGACTGACAGCGCTTGCCCAAATTTCATGGCGCCGCCTTTGAGTTCACCTAAAACTTTAAAGACTTGTTCTGCGGTCTTCTCTTGAATCTCGCTAAAGACGAGTGACCCGGATTGTCCTATGAGTTGTCGACCAAAACCGATTGCGCTACGACCCGCTAACGACAGGGGGAGCGATGCTAATTTTGCGGTGCGAGCCGATGTGCTTGTGGGAATAGCTTCAACTGAATTGATTGAATCGACAGACTCCGCCTCCTCCTTGTGCCCATCGGATTTCGCCATACCCGCATTCTTATATAACTTCCAAACATCCGCAGGCTGAATTGAAGTTCCATGAATTGTGCCGTGGGTTACAAGGATCAAGCGCGTCGAATTCGGTGGTAGCGCCAATCCAGCGCGAGTTGTTGCGCTCATGAAATTCCAGAACACCCAATACGACTGCCCCGCTCACGATTGCCGCAAGTGCTGCTGGGATTTCAACCGGTTCGCTTAACGATTGCATCATGCGCACCTTGGGGAGAAATGGATTCTTCGTGACGCGCGCCAAATCCACGCAATTTGAACAAGGAGTGGTGCCGGGAAGAACAAGTGGTCCGACGGTGATTGTTGAATCTTCCCAGTCTGAAATTGCAAGATGAGCTGCACCCTCACTCATCCACCGTTGAGTATTTTCAGGGGCCGCAAATTGAGTGAGAATGATGAGTGCGGGTGTAGTCCCGCCACCCTGATTCCCATCCCGATGTGAATTGTGAAGCGGCGGATTGAGCTCGGAGCCTTGAACAACTGTTGCGGCGACTTCGGTATGTAAATTGCCAGCCGATTCACGTCGAACGGGCAATCCAGTTGCGAGCAGTGACGAGACTCGCGATTGAGAGGGATGTCGAGCCTTACTTCCGCGAAGTGCGCGTTGCCGATTGATAAGCGATGACTCCGTGAAGCCAGTGGCCTGCAATAGCGCGAGCAGCGCATAGGCCAACCGATTGCTACCGAAAATTACAATTGGAAAATCAGCGCGCTCCCGAATTCGATCCACGCCCACATTTCCGCCGCCACTTCGCATCATCATCAAATCTATTTCCGGGGCCGCCCGCCTCGACAAATCTTCGTCGCTTATTTTCTTTATCGGGTGCTGCGATTCGATGCGTCGATTCGTTATGAAGCCCAACTCACCCATTCGTTGGATTACGAGGGCCGCTCTCGGAGAGGTGGCTAGCGCTATGCGCGGTGAAGCGGTCTCCAATAGCTGAGCGACCTCCTGTGCCACCTCGGCATCTTGAATAACTAGCCCTTGGCGTGCATTCCCAACGTAAACAGATCCCGCAGGTAGTCGGATCCATTGAATATCGCGGCGAAGTTGCACAGGCATTCCGACATCTTCCGCCACACTTTCTGCTGAGCGGTGGCAGTGGACCGCGAGCTGGGGATGAGCTAACTAGATACACCGCTTTGGTAAACCTGTGATTACAAATGGGAAAGCGTGAAGGGCGAGCGAAGGTGCTGCCGGCAGAAACGTTGCTCTTTCTTTTACGTTTCAGAGGCAACACCGTGCGAGGCAACACCGTGCGAGGCAACACCGTGCGAGGCAACACCGTGCGAGGCAACACCGTGCGAGGAAACCAGTTCGAGCAGTCCCAAAAAAGCAGATTGAAGCGGACCCAAGCAAAAAGGCCCCGCCGGTACGTGATGTACCAACGAGGCCTTTCCGAGAACTAGTTGTAACTAGTCAGAGCTAGTGGTTAAGCCTTACCCAAAATGCGGTTGACCTTTGTGCCACACACTGGGCAAATGCCCTGTGCCATGCGGCGACCAGAATCAGAGACCTTGACGTGTCCTTCGAAGGCACGCTTCTCTTTACACTTTACGCAGTAGGCCTCACCCTTGTATTCCTCAGCCATAATGACCCTCCAATCGCCGTACGCTCGAACCGGGAGGCTCCCGTGTGAGCGTGCGCTAGCTAAACCATACCCGCCCACACGCACGAAACCACGCTCATTCAGGCTCATTCCACATAAATCACGCTCAAATCCAGGGTTAACGCCCCAAAATGTCCGTTTTGTGAAGGACGGGGGTAGATCTAGATCCCGATGTTGAGTGAGATCTCGTCTGGAGTGCCTGCGATACCCGCCTCATAACCTTCGAGGAAGGCCTCTGCGCGCTCCTTGTCGGGATAGCGCTCTAGGAGTTCGTAAAAATTGTCATCGTGCCCAGCGATGCGCAGATGGATGAGCTCATGGAAGAGCACATATTTGAGCGCATACTCCGGGGCGTTGTTCAATCGCTGCGAAATTCGAATTGTTCGATCCAAGGTGGTGCAGGAACCCCACCGTTCGCGCATCGGGCGCCAGGTAACTGACGAGGGGCGCTCGCTAAATTCGGGCAAGAGCGAGCCCAGCAGCTCCGCGCTCATATGTAATAGGACTTCGTCGCCTTTGCGGGCGCGTGCCTCGCGCTCCAGGACCATCGCAATCATCTCGGGGATGAGCTCGTTCTCCTGGCGTCTCGAAATCTTGGCAGGCATATGGATTTCGATAATGCCATTTGTCCGAAAAGCCTGAATACTGCGCTTCCTGCGAGTGCTTCGCACAACTCGGAACTCCGGCAGGTCTCGAAGCGCACCCGATCTCGAGGCAGTACCTCTAGCCGCCCGTCCGATATCCGTCACCGACGACAAGCTACCGCTGCCATCGTCGAAGAGATCTAACTGCGCCGGATTATCCACGGAGTTATCTTGCATGGTGGACAGCGCGAATCCGTGAAATCACCCCGGGCAATGAAAAGTGTCGCCGCACAATCCGAACACAGCTCCGAAGGCACCACATTTAGCGCGACTTGTGCACACCTTTACCCACAAGTTATCAACATTTTCACTTTTACTCAGGGCGCGCTCGTTTGATTCTCAAGATTACATATCGTAAGTTTCGTGCCACGAAGTCCTCGGATAACCGTTTTTTGTTTGCAAGGGGAAGGCAAACAAAAATTGTGCGCCCGGGGGCTTCGCTTTTTTATGCCCTGATTTAGAGCAAACCCGAGAGATCGTCTGGCACTGATGTGCTGGCCAGGAACTTGGCGGCATCACCTAAATCCTCAGCCGTTGGCAGAAGCACCGCATCTTCCCAGCGATAGTCACGTCCCTTGGCTTCTACCAGAGCGGTGACCTCGCCCCAGAACGCTACGCACTCACGAGTCTTTCGTGGTGAGACTTGTAATCCAAGTAGCGAAGCAAAGAGCTGTTGCGTCGGGGCAGATGTCGCGCGTTGGCGACGAAGCGTTTCTGAAAGCGCTGCGAATGCGGGCAGCCGCGATTGCGCAGCTTCTGATGTCACGTAATCAATCCAGCCATCAATGAGCGCGAGCACCATCTCTAATTTGTTCAGTGCAGCTTCTTGTTTTGGCGTTTGTTCCGGCGTGAACATTCCGCGAGTAATCGCGATGTTGATTGATTCTGGATTAGTTAAATCGAGTTCTCCGGTGTTGATCGCATCTTCGGCTTGGCGTTGCACCGCCTGAATATCAATCCGAATTCCGCTGCCGTAAGCCGCGATTGCTTCACGAATGTAATCAGCCAGCCAAGGGGTATGGCTAAAGAGGCGAGCCGCAGCAGCTTCACGGAGCGCTAAAAAGATCCTGATTTCTTCGGCGGGCAGCTCCAAACCAGCGCCCCAGGCAGCGATATTTTGGGGCAGTAACCGAGCTTCTGCGTTCTTGAATATGGGAAGCGCAACATCGTGCGCGCCCGTGACCGAAAGCGCCAGCTGTCCGACAGCTTGGCCCAGTTGGGTTGCAAAGAGAATGCCAACGAAATTACGCATCATGGGAACGATGGCCGAGAGGTCTGGCAGCTGCATTCCGGCGAGCTCTGGAATATCAAGTTGGGACATATCGATCTGCCCCAGCGCGGGCAGACCTTGCGTCAGCGCTTCGGCCATTCCGCCAGCCAGTGGCTCAATCAATTTCTGCCAACCCTCAATCGAGGAGTCCAACCAATCGCGGCGACTCCAGGAGTTGTTGGCGACATGGGTCGTAGCAGGAAATATGGTGACCGCGTCCAGCCATGTATTAGCAATCGCGAGCGCTTCTTCTGACTGCGCCAAATCTGTAAGCCCGACCGGTAATTCGCTCTGGGTCATCAGGAATTTTCGAGCAACGTCACGAATGACGGCGATGGGGACGAGCGAACCGTCACCAGCCGAGGCGTTCTGAAATCCAGTGAAGAGCGATTGCGGATTCATTCCGAGATTAGAAAATTGGGCGAAGATATCGCCCATGTTTGGCATGCCCGAGTTATTGCGGTCAGGGTTGTTCTCATCATCGGCGCCATTGTTTGGCCCGAATCCAAATGCACCGCTCATCGCACACTCCTCGGTAATCACTGCCGACTAACCAGCTAGACAGCTAGACAGCTAGAGAGATCTAGCTTCCACCAAGTTAACCGCAATTGCTGACATTTTCTTCCCAGCAATTCCTCCCAGCGATCCCGCCCAGCGCTCACTCAGCTCTGCGATGCTCTGGAATGCTCTGGGATGCGCGAAGCCAGGCTCGCCACGCTAACCTAGGCTCATGTTCGCCACTCCTGCCATTTCGCTAGCCGCCGGAACCATGGCCGCTGGAGATAACGTGGCCGCAGGAAATAACGTGGCCTTCGCCGCCCTCATTTGGTGGGTAATCCCGGGCGCTGCAGTAATCGGCGGAATCGCATATGTCGTCTGGGTCTCGAAATTTCAGGACAAGTTCGATAACGAAACCAACCGATCAGTTGGAAAGTTTCAGAATTTTCAGAAGAGTTTTCGCGACGGGGAATAACCCGGCCGTCTGCGTCCTCTCATGATTCGCCGTTATCTCAGCCGCCCGCAATTCATCATCGTGGCCGCCATCGTCGTGGCCGCGCAATTCATCCCGCTGCCATTCGTCGTCCTTCAACCTGGACCCACCTATAACTTGCTGGGCAAGGCTCTAACCTTGCCGGCCGGATTAACCGCTGGCTCTTCAGCGAATTCTGGCCAGCTTTTGGCGACCACGGTCTACGTAACCAATCCATCAGCGCGAATCTTTGCGCCGCAATTACTGGTGGCGTGGGCCAATGGCCAGATGGCGGTCTATCCGCGCGAAGTCATATATCCAAAGAGCGAGAGTGCCAAGCAAACATTGGCGGCAGGTAAGGCGGAAATGACTTCGTCTGAAGCGAGTGCAATCAGCGCAGCAGCAAATTTCATCTCGACCTTGCCGAGCAACAAGTCAGCACTTGCCAATCAATTAAGAAGTGCGAATATCAAATTTTCATTGCAAGAAACCGGCGGGCCGAGCGCTGGTCTTGGCTTTGCGCTTTCATTAATAGACCGCATTGTTGATCCTGCGCTGATCAGCAATCGAACGGTTGCGGCAACCGGAACCATCACACCCGATGGAGTTGTTGGAGCAATCGGTGGCATCGACCAAAAACTCAGTGGCGCTGCGCGCTCTGGTGCAACGCTCTTTTTGTTGCCGCGCGAAAACTGCGTTGACATCTCGCGCGTGCCTCACGGCTTACAGCTCGCCCCGGTCTCCTCGCTCAGCGAAGCCGTGCACGTACTTTCAGGCGCGATTTCCACGCACTGCTAGTCGCGCCGACAGCGCTATCCGCGCCATCCGCCTCCTCCGCCAACCCCAAATTGCCCTTCACCGTGGCGTGACTACAGTTGGCCTATGAGTTCATTTCAATTCCCAGGAAATCGTTTCTCGAACCCCGGCAGTACTGGTCCACGCCGCTCGCCCCTCAAGAGCCCGCTCTTCTGGACCATCCTCACACTCGTCGTGGCCGCCATCATCTTGGTAAGCCTCAGTGGTTTTTACGTTGATCTGCTCTGGTATCGCTCGGTTCATTTCACCAGCGTTTGGCGCACGGTTCTATTTACCAAGGCCTATCTCTTCGTCGGCTTTGGACTCATTACATCCGCCATCATTATTTTCAATGCGATTTTCGCTTATAAGAAGCGTCCGATTTATGTTCCCCTCACTAGCGAGGCCGACAACTTAGAGCGCTATCGCTCGCAGATCGAGCCGATTCGTCGCTGGGTAGTTCTCGGTCTTGCGCTCGCAATTTTCTATATCGCAGGAAGCGCTGGCACAAAGCTATGGAGCTCGTGGTTGCAATTCAAAAATGCAACGTCGTTTGGAACGACCGATCCACAATTCCACTTAGACATTTCATTCTTTG
>CAJAEK010000107.1 GCA_903938735.1 uncultured Actinomycetes bacterium
AGCAAGAAGAGACCACCTACCAATACGAAGATGGCGACCACGAGCGATTTGCTCATTACGTGCGTAAAGAGAAGATTGTGGAGTCTGCCGTCACTGGCAAGCCGGTGCGCGCCCTATGCGGCAAAAAGTGGGTGCCGAGCCGCGACCCCGAGAAATTTCCGATCTGCCCCATCTGTAAAGAAATTTACGACGGCTTGAAGAAGGAGTAGCGGATGTCCAAAATCCGCATACTCAATGTTTGTGCGCTAGCGCTTTCACTTATCATCTCAACAGTAGGCACTGCGCCAGCACAAGCCGATAATCCACCGCGACGTATCTTGACTGGCTGGGATACCTATTACGGCTCAGTTTCGGGTTACGCGTCGGTGCTCGCCAACGCGGATCTCATGCAAGAGATCACTCCATTCTGGTACACGTTGACAGACCAGAACACGATTGCTGATTTATATACCGCATCGAAATTGACGGTTCCGATACAACAGCAGATCGACAGTCTGACTGCCGCCAATCTTCAACTCTTGCCCACCATTACGGACGGAACGAACAAAGGCGTACTCGCAGGATTGCTTGCTAACCCAGCTGCTCGAGCAAATATCGAACGAGCGATTCTGAATCTGGTCATGAGCAATAAATATGCTGGCATAGATTTAGATTTCGAAAACTTTGCATTTACAGATGGCAATACAACGTGGCCAACAACGGCGCCGCCGTGGGTGCAATTTATTCACGAATTGGGCGATGGGCTGCACGCGCAAAATAAATTGTTATCTGTAACAACGCCAGTCTTATTCAATCCAGCGACCGGCAAGAAGGGGTATTACGTTTATTCGTGGGCGGCCATCGCGACATATATCGATCGGCTACGGATCATGGCCTATGACTACTCCACTTCCTCGCCTGGACCAATCGGTCCTTTAGATTGGGCAACCGCAGCACTTCAGTACGCGGTATCGGTTGTTCCAGCGTCAAAAATCTATTTAGGAGTTCCTGGTTACGGTCGAGTCTGGGTAACTAAAGTATCCGGCGTATGTCCAGCTGATGTCTCTGCTTCTGTTTCTGGCGCACCTGCGGTCTTTGGGATGAATAAGGCGCAAGGTTTGTATTCAGCAAATGGTGCGGCGCCAACCTTCAATCAACAATATGCAGAAACATCTTTTACTTATCAAAAGACATATAACGGATTGACTAAAGCAGGTGTACCGACCTCGTGCACGGCGACGTATCAAGCTTGGTACCAAGATGCTCAAGGCTTCGCGGCTCGCGCAAATTTGGTAGCTCAATTTCATATTGCGGGCATTGCCGAATGGACGCTGGGGATGGAAGATCCGTCTGCAATGACGGCGGTTCGCCAAGTAGCACTGTCGATTGCGCCAGATAAAGTTTTGGCTGCATTAACCGGAACTTCCACATTTCTCTCGTATGGCGATAGCGGCCTCTTCATTGGAAAATTCACTCTTGCAGATGGCACGGCGGTTGCCGGGATTCCCGTGACTGTTCAGGTAACGACGCCCGATAAAGATATTCCCAGTGCCTACACCGCCATAACCGGAGCGGATGGAAGTGTCTCCGTCAACGTTATCCCGAGTGAATCAACGACGGTAACGATGCATTCCGGTTCGACCTGGACCAAGTTAGCAAGCAACACCCAAAGCGCGAGTGTCACGCCGACCCGATTGATATCCATTCAGGCGCCGACATCGATGAGGGTCGGTGCGACGTACATCGTGACTGGATCTCTCCAACCGGCTACCGCCGGAATCACCGTCACTGTTACCGACGGTCGAACGGTCATCGGAACGGGCGTGACTGATGCAACAGGCGGTTATTCCGTTTCACTAACCGAATCAGATGCTGGCATCTACCCGTTACATGCGCAGACCCCGAGTGATGCACGCTATCTCGCGAGTGCTTCCGCAGCGGCGATGGTTTTAGTACGTTAGCCATCTCATGAGCACAATGACGGATGTCGACCTCAGCCTTGATCAACTATTGGATCGGCCATGGGTGACGGTTGTTTGGGATGACCCAGTCAATCTCATGACATATGTGACATACGTTTTTATCAAGCTCTTTGAATTCACGCCAGAGCATGCGCATGAGTTAATGATGCAAGTGCATAACGAAGGCCGAGCCGCCGTAACAACAGGCAGTCGCGAAGAGATGGAGCGGGACGTGCAACGTCTGCACGAACATGGTCTATGGGCCACCCTGCAACGCGATGACAAGATGTAACGAAGCGATATAAATAGATGTCAAACTTTTCACGCATGGGCGATGGATTCGCACTTGATCTGACCTTGGACGAGGCTCACATCCTGATTAATTTGGTCGAGCAGCTGCTTGAGTTACTCGGGGATTCGAATTTTGAACACCATTATTCGAACGACGATCCATTGGCACAGCTGATGGGATTGGGGGCTGAAGTCCCAACGCCAGAAGACCCGGTTTTGCTTCGACTCTTGCCGAATGCATATGCCGACCCCGAGGCATCGGCAGACTTCCGCCGGTATACCGAACCGACGTTACGACGTCACAAGTCAGAAGTGCTCCGGTCGATACGCACCGAGCTTGCGCTTATTGTTGATGAGATTGGCGCAGACCAGCTCTCGAATGGCGGTCGCGTCGAAGAGCTCGATGGTGATATCTGGCTAGTGGCGCTTAATGATTTACGTTTGGCGTTATCGGTGCGACTCAATATTGAGGCCGATAGCTTCGATACATTTGAATTATTGCCTGACGAAGATCCGCAAAAAGCAGTTTATGCGGTCTATTTCTGGCTGGGATGGCTACAAGAGAATCTTCTTGCAGCGATGATTAGCTAGACTGCTTCCATGAGCTCGGCGCCAATCACTCCCGATTCGCCGATTGGGGTATTCGATTCTGGCGTAGGCGGATTGACCGTTGCCCGCGCAATCATTGATCAGCTGCCACATGAATCACTTATCTACGTGGGGGAT
>CAJAEK010000108.1 GCA_903938735.1 uncultured Actinomycetes bacterium
GGTTCACCTACGCGTCAGCTGAAGAAGCCGAATCGTCTTTTGCCGAAGAGACCGATCACTATCTTTATAGTCGCTTTCATAACCCAACGGTTGCTGCCTTTGAAAATCGGCTAGCACTTCTTGAGGGCGCCGATCGTTGCCTTGCTACGAGCTCTGGAATGTCCGCGATGTTCGCTGCGGTCGCATGCTTAGTTAATCAAGGCGACCGGATCGTTGCCTCAGCCGCGATGTTCTCGTCCTGCCACGTGGTCTTGACCGAAATCTTGCCGAAGTGGGGAATCACCACTGAATTGGTTCAAGCCGGCGATCTCGAGGGATGGAAGAAGGCGCTCGCAACCCCAGCAAAGGTTGTCTTCATTGAAACCCCAAGCAACCCGTTGCTAGAGATTACTGATATTGCTTTCGTCAGCGATCTGGCGCACAAGGCTGGTGCAACCGTCATCGTCGATAACGTGATGGCCTCACCGGTCTTGCAGAAGCCGCTCCAACTTGGTGCGGATGTAATCATGTATTCCGCGACCAAGCATATCGATGGCCAGGGTCGCGTTCTTGGTGGCGCAATCCTTGGGTCCAATGATTACTTCACCAATCATCTCTTGCCATTTAATCGCCACACCGGTCCTTCGATGTCGCCGTTCACTGCCTGGGTACTCATGAAGTCGTTGGAGACGATGCACATGCGAGTCGACCATATGGTGAAGAGTGCAGCCGCCGTTGCCGAATTCTTGGCGACCCGTCCCGAGGTTTCAGTTATTCGTTATCCGGGTCTCAAACAACATCCTGGTCATGAAGTCGCGATGCGCCAAATGAATAATCAAGGCGGATCGATGATTGGTTTTGAAGTTAAGGGTGGCCGTGAGGCTGCATTTACCTTGATGAACAATCTCAAGGTCATCGATATCTCCAACAACTTGGGCGATAGCAAGTCGTTGATCACTCACCCAGACAGCTCGACTCATAGAAAGTTGGCGCCTGAAGTTAAAGCGGCCGTTGGAATCACGCCTGGCGTATTGCGGTTATCTGTTGGGTTGGAAGCTGCAACCGATCTTGTGAAAGATTTAGAGCAAGCCTTCGCACCGCTGAAGTAATTTAAATTTCGTAATCTGGCGTATGTCGATTGCGTAAGCGAACAAATAACAAATATGTCTCGCATCCGAGACAGTAGTTAAAGAAACCATTTAAGAACGCTGCGGCCAATGCGAAGCTGGTTGCAATTGTAAAGAGCGGCTTAATACCGAAAGCCAACCCAGCAAGCGCGAGCGTTGCGAATACCGTGCCGACCAACGCTGCAAAACGAGGTGGACGAATATCTTCGGATGGGACCGGACCCTTCAAGCGAGGTTGAATAACCGCCCGATAGAAACGACCATAGATCCCTTGTGGCGGTGTAAAGATCGCGGCGGTTGCAAACGCCAACAGCTGCCACACAATCAAGAGCGTGGAGTGGACGAGAAGTGCCAGTCCGAGAACAAAAAAAGTAACAATCGCCATGATTCGAGGCCCGCGGGCATCAATTAATTGTGGAGCGCTCATCTTTGCCCTTTTCGTTTCTATTAGATTTGTTGCAACTGGTTGAGTGCGTTGATAACTTGATCGCGCTTCGGTGCGCCCACCGCCCGGGCAACTTCTTTGCCGGTGCGATCTAAAAAGATTGTGGTTGGCGTCGAGAGAATGTTGAGTCGACGAACTAGCTCGAGATTGCTTTCGGCATCGATCTCGACATGCTTCACATCCGGAACTTTGGAAACGACTTGCTCCAAGATCAACGATGTTGCGCGGCATGGTTGGCAAAACGCCGAAGAAAATTGAACCAGTGTTGCTTGCGCTCCGAGCGCGCTGCCCAACTCTTCGCTAGTAAATGCCGCATCATGGTTGTTACGGGCTTTAATTTTGCCTCGCGAAATTTTGTGCCATGTTCCGTATGCCGTCGCAGCGAGAATTACTATCGCAAGGACTAGCGCCGAATCCATAGCCAAATTTTCGCAGTCCAATTGCGTGCAACCTAATTGCATGGAGCTTGCACATGCGAGGATTTGACCCCGTGAGCGCGAGAACGCTAATCTTCAGGCTCGTTCCGGCGAGGGTAAGAACTAGCGAAAGCTAGTCACCGTAATCGACGGGTGCTTTATCTGGAACGCTTGTCTCATTCGGCGGTAACTGAAGATAGAAGCACTAGGAGCGGAACATGGCTGAAATTACACTCAACGGTACTCGTCGTACCGAATTCGGTAAGGGCGCATCACGTCGTGATCGTCGTGCGGGTCTCGTACCTGCAGTTATCTATGGTCACGGAGCAGAGCCAAAGCACGTCGCTCTTCCACTTCGTGAACTCACAACAGCACTGAAGACATCAAACGTTTTGATCGACGTTGTTGTTGATGGCACAACCGAGCTGACACTTCCTAAGTCAGTCGCTCGTAACCCATTGACTGGCGCGTTGGCACACATCGACCTCGTCATCGTTCGCCGCGGCGAGCGCGTGACCGTTGAAGTCCCAATCCACACCACCGGCGAACACGATCGCGATGGCATCTTGGAGCACAACAACAACACCATCGAGGTTGAAGTTGAAGCAACTTCTATTCCTTCATTCCTTTCATTGGATCTGACCGGCTTGATGGCTGGCCATTCTCTCTACGCGAAGGATGTTGTTCTTCCTGCAGGTATGACCTTGGTATCAGATCCTGATCTCCAGGTTGTTCACTTGTCAGAGCGCGCAACCGCTGCTGAAGCCGAAGCCGCACCTGCTGCGGATGCAGCCGCTGCACCTGCTGGCGATGCTGCACCTGCCGCTGAATAAGTAAGTTAGTTAGTTACCCCGGATACCCATGGCCGACGAACGTTGGATAGTTCTCGGCCTGGGCAATCCCGGCGATCAATACGCCGCCACTCGACATAACATCGGTCAGATGGTCGTGGATTATTTAGCGGTAAATTCAAAATATTCTTCTCACAAATCGCGGACTGAAATCGCGGACATTCGAGTAGCCGGTAACGCAGTCACATTGGCGAAATCCAAGAGCTATATGAACGAATCGGGTGCGCCCACCAAAGCTCTTGCCGATTTCTACAAAGTAAACGCAGATCATCTGATTGTTATTCACGATGAACTAGATATTCCTTTCAACACGATTCGCCTCAAGCAAGGCGGCGGGGATAACGGCCATAACGGCCTTAAAAGCATCACCCAACATTTCGCTTCGCCCAATTATTTCCGAGTGCGCATGGGCATCGGACGGCCAGCTGGCCCACAAGATCCAGCCGACTTTGTCTTAAAGCCATTTGCATCAACCGAGAAGAAAGAGCTCGAAGATTTCATCGCGCGTGGTGCGCTGGCGGTCGAGCGACTGATCGAAAAAGGCTTAGAGACAGCTCAACAAGAGTTCAATAAGTAAATCAGCCAGTATTTCGCAAACCAGCAGCTACGCCGTTAATCGTCAACAACAAAGCGCGACGCAGCGCTGGGTCAACGTTTTCGGTATTGCGGACCTGGTGTAACAAATCAACTTGGAGCAAGTGAAGCGGCGCTAGATAACGATCGCGTACCTCTAGCGTGCGAGCCAAGATTGCTTGATCGCCCAAGAGCGTTTCCTTATCGGTCAGCAACAAAATTTCCTTCACGGTTAAATCAAATTCCGCTTGGATAGTCTCAAAGAAGTGGTGCAGTGATGGGTCGGTTAATTTCACCACATACTTCTTTGCGGTAACGAGATCAGTCTTTGCGATTGTCATCTCTACATTGGAAATGAAGGTACGGAAGAAGTGCCATTCAGAGAGCATCTGCTTCAACACTTCGCTCTTGCCAGCTTCGCGCGCGGCTTTAAGACCGGAACCCACACCAAACCAGCCCGGAACAATCTGCCGTGATTGGGTCCAACCAAAGACCCATGGAATTGCGCGCAGCGAACCAAGACCGCCGCTGGCATCGGGACGACGCGATGGGCGAGATCCCAAGAACAAGTCACCGAGCTGCTCAACTGGAGTTGATTCATAGAAGTATCGAGGCAGATCTGGGTGATCAATCAGTCGGCGATAGGCCGCAAAAGCGTTATCGCTGACGTTGTTCATGCAGTCGGTCCACGCAGCGAGCGCTTCTCGGCTCTGGCGTGGTGCACGGTTCAAGACCGTTGCCTCGAGCGCAGCCGCTAATGAAAGCTCAACATTCTCGCGCGCAAGTGATGGCAACGAATACTTATCGCTGATGACTTCGCCTTGTTCAGTCATCTTTACTTGACCATCAATCGAACCCCACGGCAGCGCAATGAGCGCATCGTATGTTGGTCCGCCGCCGCGACCAACCGAGCCACCACGGCCATGGAAGAGTCGCAACGTGACGCCGTGTTTGATCGCGATATCGCGAAGCTTCCGTTGTGCCTTATGGATTTCCCATTGGGATGTGGTGATACCGGCATCTTTGTTCGAATCCGAATATCCCAGCATCACTTCTTGAACATCGCTACGCAGCTTTACCAGCTTGCGGTAATCAGGATTTGATAACAACGAATCCAAAATTGTGTCAGCTGCTTGCAACTCCGCAACTGTCTCGAGGAGCGGCGCAAATCCCACCATTGCAAATGGTGAAGCCTCGTGTAATGCAACGAGTCCGGCTTGCTTCGCCAACACCACAGCGGCCAGCACATCCTCATGAGACTTGGTCATAGAAATGATGTAGGTCTCGATAACTTCTGGACCAAATTTTTCAATCAATTCGCGGATCGCAACAAAGGTGCGCAGCGTTTTAGCGGGGATTTCGGAAAGCGTTGGCAGCGAAGCAATCGCGGCGTTGGAAAGTTCGCTCTTTAAGAGCTCGCTCTGATTCGAATATCCCGCGCCAAAAATCTCGGCAAGCGCCTCGTGATGTGCGCCAGAGTGTTCGCGCACATCCATCGTCGCGTGAGTAATACCAAAGCTGGAAACGGTGCGAATTAAACGCTCGAGCGCGCCAGTCGCAATTAACTCACCCTTGTGAGTCAACAACGAATCTCGCATCAAATTCAAGTCAGCCAGCAATTGCGCGGTGCTCTCGTAATCGCGGCCGGGTACATGTGCTTCGTTCGCTGCGTGACGACGAGCAGTCAAAATCAATTTATGTCGAATCGCAGTCGCTTTCATGCGGTACGGCTCTTCTACATTTAACCGACGGAATCGAGCCTCAATCTCTGGCAATAGCTCGAGATCTTTTGCCACTGAAGCTTCGAGCTCCTTGGATGCCCCGGCGATTCGAGTCGAAACCGACAAGGTCTGTCGCAATTCATCGAGCGAAGCAAGCATGACGCGAATGAAGTGACCGGTCTGCAATGTGATTGCTTCTTTGGTGATCTCGGGCGTGATGTTTGGATTGCCGTCGCGATCGCCACCAATCCAGGTTCCAAAACTGAGCGGACGTGATGTAGGGGAGACATGCACACCAAGCCGAGATAGTTCATGCGCGAACTCATCTAGTACTTCTGGCACAGTGACGCGGAACAAGTCATCGAGATAATAAAGTGCGTTCATCGCTTCATCCAGTGGCTCTGGGCGACCCAATCGAAGTTCATCGGTTTGCCACAAGAGATCGACTGCTTCCGCAAGTCTGCGATCTTTGGTCGATGAATCGTGGGTATCTAAGAGCTCGGCAATTGCGCCAACTTTACTCAGGACAGAACGACGGGCTGCTTCGGTTGGGTGCGCAGTAAAGACTGGCCGAACAGAGAAATGATTAATCCACTCCTGCACATCAGCAATCGTGAATTCACCGGTCTTTTCCTGGGTTTCAATAATTCGGTCAACCGCACGCGATAGCCAAGACCCGCCTTCGCTGCGCTGGGCTGAAAGCACTCGCGCACGATGAACTTGTTCCGCGACATTCGCAAGATTGAAATATGTGCTGAAGGCGCGCACCAATTGCACGCGATCTTCAACCGAGAGCGAATCAAGAATCTCTTCGCCGCCACCGTTACGAACCGCCAACCGAACTCGCTCGACTAACTCAAGCAGTTCTGGCCCTTCTTGACGAACCAGGCTCTCGCCCAACAGGTCGCCCAAGCGGCGAACATCGCTGCGTAAGCTGGCGTTGTCGTCGTAATTCACGGGCTAATCATGTCACGCTGAAAAGTATTAGGATTTCACACACAACCCCCGTTCCTTTTGGAAGCGGGGCTTTAGTCGTTGTGGGAGGAGGCGAATCGTGGCGCTGATTGCTGCCCTTAACGAGCTTGCCTATCCCTTCACCGAACCAGAGCTCGCGTGTATTCCATCCGTTCATGGACTCGTCGCCTCGCTCATCGCGAATGATCGACCACTGTTGTTGATTGCCACATCGTCTCGTCGAGCCAGCGAATTGGCGGACGAGGCTCGCTCATATCTTGGACCGGACGCCGTCCTTGAGTTCGCGCCGTGGGAGACCTTGCCGCACGAACGATTAAGTCCAAAGGCGGATACCGTCGCTTCTCGCTTTGCAACGCTGCATGCGCTCGGCTCGTCGAAACGTTCGGCACGAATTGTTGTGACTTCTGTTCGAGGTTTACTTCAACCGCTTTCTGCAGATTTGCTTGATGTTCAGTTGCCGAATCTAGAAGTCGGAACTGAAATTGGATTACCTGCACTGGCTGAGCAATTGTCGTATCTCGGCTTCAGCCGAGTCGACTTGGTTGAACGCCGTGGTGACTTTGCAGTGCGCGGTGGAATTGTGGATCTCTTCCCAGCCGATAGTGAGCATCCCATTCGAATCGATTTCTTTGGTGATGAGGTAGAAGAGATTCAATTCTTTACGGTCGCCGACCAGCGCACCTTTGCGCCCGTCACTGGCGAGACGGTCGTATACCCATGTCGAGAACTTTTGCTTTCGCCAGATGTTCGAGAACGCGCGAAATACGTCGCCGCCGAATTTCCACAGGTCGCAGAAATGGCGCACAAATTATCGCAAGGAATCTCGGTCGAGGGGATGGAGTCGCTACAAGGACTTCTTAAACCGGCATTGGTTTCGCTCGTTAACTATTTGCCAAAAGATTTTTCAGCGGTCGTTGTCGATGAACTACGCGTTCAATCGCGCGCGCTGGATTTGATTAATACCAATCAAGAGTTTTTGGAAGCAGCCTGGTCGAACGCCGCACTTGGCGCAGTTGCACCCATCGACTTATCGGAGATGGCCGGTGGATATTTTGGCTTGGATCAGATTCGGCACGAGTTCGAATCCCGCGGATCAACCTGGCAATCGCTCAACCTCTTTGCGTTA
>CAJAEK010000109.1 GCA_903938735.1 uncultured Actinomycetes bacterium
TCTCTGAAGGGTCCGCGACCATAGATTGGGAGTTGATAGCCGACCGGATGTCGGTTCGCCCTGCCCACATCGCGGGCTATCAGGCGCACGGTCAAACGATCGAGGTTGGCGCGGCTGCAAATCTGATTCTCGTCGACCCGAAAGCCACAACCACCGTAGATCGAACGAAGCTGGCCTCGAAGAGCAAGAACACGCCCTATGACGCGATGACCTTGCCGACCCAAATCACCCACACCATTTATGGTGGGGCAGTGGTTATGAAGAACGGAACGGTCCTATGAGCTCAGTAGTTGGAGCAAAAAAGGCCTACTTCGTTCTTGATGATGGGGCGATTTTTGAAGGTACAAGCTGGGCCGCCCAAGGGGAAACATTTGGCGAAGCAGTGTTCTCCACTGGCATGACGGGATACCAAGAGACGCTCACAGACCCTTCCTATCACCAACAGATCATCGTGATGACGGCTCCGCATGTCGGTAATACTGGAATGAATCACTTTGACGCGGAGTCATCAAAGATCTGGGTTTCAGGTTTTGTTGTTCGTAATCCTTCACCGCGAGTCAGCAACTGGCGTTCTGAGATGTCACTCGAGGATGCGCTCATCGATGCTGGCGTAGTGGGGATTTCTGGACTCGATACACGGGCGATTACTCGACACCTACGAAATCGTGGCGCGATGCGGGTTGGAATTTTTTCAGGAGCCGAGCGAACTCGAGACGAGATGGTGACTCTCGTTCGTAAATCGCCTCAGATGTCTGGCGCCTTTCTGGCCGGCGATGTTTCTACTCAATCGACCTACGTGGTCGCTCCGCCACCAGGAGTCGAAAAGAAATTCACGGTTGCTGCGATTGATTTAGGCATTAAATCTGCGACGCCTCGGAATATGGCGGCCCGGGGGATTGAAGTCCATGTGTTGCCAATGACGGCAACCATCGAAGATATTGAAGCAATCAACCCTGACGGGCTATTTCTCTCGAATGGACCGGGCGATCCGGCAAGCATGAATGAGATTGTCGCCACGGTTCGTCACTTCTTAGAGATGAAGCTACCGATTTTCGGAATCTGCTTTGGTCACCAGATAATCGGCCGAGCCTTGGGTTTCGAAACCTACAAGCTGCCATTTGGTCACCGAGGTATCAACCAGCCAGTAAAGAATTTACGAAGCGGTCGAGTTGAGATAACTGCACACAATCATGGATTCGCGGTAGCGGCACCGGTGGAAAAAAACTTCTCAACGGTCTACGGAGCTGGTTTTGTCAGTCATGTTTGTCTTAACGATGGAGTCGTTGAAGGTCTAGAGCTCCTGGAAACGCCGGCCTTCTCTGTTCAGTATCACCCAGAAGCGGCAGCAGGTCCGCATGATGCCGAATATCTCTTCGACCAATTCGTTTCGCTCATGAGCTCATTCTCGCCAAACCAGAATTCGGTGCGACATGCCTAAAGACCATTCAATCAAAAGCGTCCTCGTTATTGGCAGTGGTCCAATTGTTATCGGTCAAGCATGCGAATTTGATTATTCAGGTACCCAGGCATGCCGAGTACTTCGCGCTGAAGGCATTCGGGTAATTTTGGTCAACTCTAACCCGGCGACAATCATGACGGATCCAGAGTTTGCGGATGCCACGTACATCGAACCGATCACCCCGGAAATCATCGAGAAGATTCTTATCAAGGAAAAGCCGGATGCAATTCTCGCTACCTTGGGTGGTCAAACTGCGCTCAACGCAGCGATGCAGATTGATGAACGCGGTCTACTGCAGAAGTACAACGTGAAACTGATTGGCGCTGACATTCCCGCAATCAAGCGCGGTGAAGATCGCGAAGTATTCAAAGAAATCGTAGCCAGCATTGGTGGCGAATCAGCTCGCTCACGAATCTGTCATTCCATGGGCGATTGCCTTGCTGCAGTCGAGGAATTGAAGTATCCAGTGGTCGTTCGTCCAAGCTTCACCATGGGTGGATTGGGATCGGGCATTGCGCACGACCAAGCGGAACTAGAGCTCATCGCTGGCGCTGGATTGCGTCATAGTCCGACGACCGAGGTTTTGCTTGAAGAGAGCATTATCGGCTGGAAAGAGTATGAGCTCGAGGTGATGCGTGACCACCTCGATAACGTCGTTATCGTCTGTTCTATTGAGAACATCGACCCCATGGGTGTTCACACTGGGGATTCAATTACCGTTGCGCCTGCGCTAACCCTGACTGACGTCGAGTACCAGAAACTTCGAGATCAATCCATCGCCATTATTCGTGCCGTTGGTGTCGCTACGGGTGGCTGCAATATCCAATTCGCAGTAAATCCGGTCGATGGTCGCATCATCGTCATTGAAATGAACCCACGAGTTTCGCGATCTTCTGCCCTTGCCTCGAAAGCAACAGGCTTTCCGATTGCGAAAATAGCGACCAAGCTAGCCATCGGTTACAGCCTGGACGAGATTCAAAATGACATTACTCAATCCACGCCCGCTTCATTTGAACCAACGCTCGATTACATCGTGGTGAAAGTACCTCGGTTCGCGTTTGAGAAGTTTCCTGAAGCAGATGGTCGCTTAACAACAACTATGAAGAGCGTTGGTGAAGCGATGGCGATTGGTCGCTCGTTCCCCGAGGCGCTTCAGAAAGCACTTCGCTCGGTTGAGAAGAAGGGAACCTCGTTCTCTTGGAGCGATACGGGGGAGAGCAAAGACGATCTTTTGAAGTTGGCCGCGGTTCCCACCGAGTTCCGGCTGCAACAAGTTCAACGGGCTTCAGCGCTTGGAGCAACCGTTAGCGAACTCTTCGAGGCGACCAAAATCGATCCATGGTTCCTCGCTCAAATCGAGGCGATAAATCAACTGGCTACGGAGATCCGTGAAGCTCCTGATCTGACTCCCGAGGTTCTGGTCACTGCCAAGCGAAATGGTTTTTCTGATTTACAAATCGCCGAGTTGCGTTCGATTTCGGCCAACGATGTGGCGACGCTTCGAACTCGTTTCTCAATCAAGCCGGTCTATAAGACCGTGGATACATGTGCCGCCGAATTTGAGGCACATACCCCGTATTACTACTCGTCATATGACCTAGAAAGCGAAGTTCTTCCGCGCACAAAGCCTGCGGTAATCATCCTTGGCAGTGGTCCAAACCGAATAGGTCAAGGCGTTGAGTTTGATTACTCGTGTGTGCACGCATCCTTTGCGCTGCGCGAAGCTGGCTACGAAACTGTCATGATCAACTGCAATCCCGAGACGGTGTCGACCGACTATGACACCAGTGATCGGCTCTATTTCGAACCGCTCACGCTCGAAGATGTTCTTGAA
The DNA here is from genome assembly GCA_903938735.1 of uncultured Actinomycetes bacterium. GTDB lineage: Bacteria > Actinomycetota > Actinomycetes > Nanopelagicales > Nanopelagicaceae > AAA044-D11. The sequence continues at coordinate 3,294 of CAJAEK010000109.1, forward strand.
GTTATTGCAGCCGAGACAGCAGCTGGCCCAGTCCTCGGTGTTATTGCCCAATTAGGAGGTCAGACTCCGCTCGGTCTCGCTCGTGGACTTATGGATGCCGGAATTACGATTTTGGGGACATCGCCCAACGCAATTGATCTTGCTGAGGATCGTGGCCTGTTTGGAAAAATATTGACCGATAACGGCCTGCAGTCGCCGCAATATGGCATGGCTAATTCATATCCTGAATCATTGAAAATTGCCGCTGACATTGGTTATCCGGTTTTAGTTCGTCCATCGTTTGTCCTCGGTGGCCGCGGCATGGAGATTGTCTACGACGATTCGTCGCTCGAAGGCTTCATCACCAAGGCCACTGAAATCACCCCGAACCACCCGGTTCTCATCGATAAATTCTTAGACTCTGCGATTGAAATTGATGTCGATGCGCTCTTTGATGGTGAGGAGCTTTATCTTGCCGGCCTAATGGAGCACATTGAAGAGGCAGGTATTCACTCCGGTGACAGCGCATGTGTATTGCCGAGCCAATCGCTCTCAGTTGGAATGCGTGAACAGGTCCGTCATGCGACTGACTTGATTGCCCGCAGTGTGGGCGTTCGAGGACTTATCAATATTCAGTTTGCAGTTGTGAACAGCGGATTAGCGTCAGAGGAACTCTTCGTTATTGAAGCCAACCCACGAGCGTCACGAACTGTTCCATTCGTTAGCAAGGCCACAGGTCATCCGTTAGCGAAGGCGGCGGCGCTGATTTCGACAGGAATAACTATCGCCGAGCTTCGCGGCAAGGGAATTCTTGCCGCAATCGGCGACAGTGTTCCTAAGGGCGTTTCTGTAAAAGAAGCGGTCCTTCCATGGGCGAGATTCCGCCGTGTAGATGGCGCTGGTGTTGATGCAATTCTCGGACCCGAAATGAAATCAACCGGCGAAGTCATGGGCATCGCGAGCACATTTGGTGAGGCCTTTGCCAAGAGTCAAACTGCATCATTCGGTGCGCTTCCAAAGTCTGGCGTTGTGTTCCTTTCATTGTCCGACAGAGATAAAGAAGGGGCAGTGGAGCCAATCCGCGCGCTTTCAGCTCTAGGCTTCACGATCGTCACTACGGCGGGCACGCATAATTTCCTTGCCCAGCATGGCGTCGCTACCGAAATGGTCCGCAAGAATTCCGAAGGTACGGGCGCTAACGGCGAACCAACATCTGTTGACATCATCAATTCGGGTCGAGTCAATTTGGTGATCAATACTCCACTTGGTCGTGGTTCTAAGCAAGATGGCTGGTTAATTCGTACTGCATCAATTGCACGAGGTGTGCCTATCATTACAACGATTGCTGGTTTCAAAGCTGCGGTAGAAGGTATGAAGGTTCTGGCGGAGAAGAACTTTGATATCGCGTCTGTTCAAGAATGGCTCGCTCATGCATAAGATCAACAATTTGGCGACTGTCATCGATGCCGAGATAACGAGTAATCGAAAAGTCGGCGCTTACCACCACATAGCCTTTTCGGTGGGAAATATGGCGGCTCATGTGCGACCCGGCAACTTCGTGGCCCTCTCCGTAGGTGGTCCTGGTGCATCGACCGTGCTTCGACGCGCATTTGCGATATATCGATCCACTCATCTGGGGAATAACCAGGGACAAATCGAACTGGTAATCGCGCCACACGGTCAAGGAAGTTCATGGGTGGCTTCGCGCGCGGTTGGTGAGAAAGTAAGCATGATTGGGCCGCTGGGAACATCCTTCGGAATACCTTCTGAGCCAGCTCGCGCACTATTGGTAGGTGGCGGTTACGGCAGCGCGCCGCTCTTCGGATTATCAGAAGTGCTGAAGTCCCGTGGCTGCCGTGTAGATATGGTTCTGGGTGCCAGTACCGCGATGAAGATTTACGCTCCGCTAGAAGGCAAGCGTTCAGTGAATTCTTTAACTGTGACCACCGAGGATGGATCTGCTGGAACACAAGGTCGCGTTAGTGACGTTATTCCCGCACTGATTGATGAGAACGCTATCGATGTGATCTATTCCTGCGGACCTATGGGGATGTTGGAGGCAATAACTGAGATCGCTCGCACCAAAGGGATTGTTCACCAATGCGCGGTCGAAGAATCCATGGCTTGTGGCATAGGCGTCTGCATGACCTGTGTTTTGCCAGTCAAGGGCGACGATGGAGTCGTTCGCATGCTCCGTTCGTGCATCGATGGACCCGTAATGGATGGTGAATCTGTTCAGTGGCAGGCTAAGCGGACTATTCCTGAAGGCACGTGGGGAGGGATTTAATGTTTGATTTCTCTACGACGCTCGGCTCATCCCGCTTCGATAATCCAATTTTGACCGCCAGTGGATGTGCTGGATCAGGCAAAGAATTGTCACAGTTCTTTCCGCTTGCATCGCTTGGTGGAATTGTCACGAAATCCATCATGCTAAAGCCGCGCTCTGGGCGTGCCACACCACGAATGGCCGAGACACCTAGTGGCATGCTGAATTCAATTGGTTTACAAGGCCCCGGAATCGATCTCTTTCTTGAGAATGACATTCCGTGGCTGCAGACCCAAGGGGTGCGAATCGTTATCAGCATCGCAGGTGAAACAGTCGAGGATTACGCGGTATTGGCTCGTAAAGTACGTGGCGTTTCAGGCGTTGCAGCGCTAGAGGTGAATATCTCGTGTCCGAATGTTGAGAATCGTGGCCAAGTATTTGCCTGCCATCCAGAGACAGCTCGTGCTGCAATCGAAGCGGTACGACGAAATGTGGGTGGAGATTTTCCAATCATTGCCAAACTTTCGCCTGATGTAACAGATATCGCCGGTATCGCAACTGAAGTTGTTTCAGCCGGTGCTGACGGCCTAGCGCTTATCAACACCGTCCTCGGAATGGTTATCGATACAAGCACCATGCGCCCTAAGTTGGCTGGTAAGACTGGCGGCTTATCGGGTCCTGCAATTCGACCTGTTGCCGTTCGTGCTATTTATCAAGTCCATCAGGCTCTGCCGCATGTCAGCATTTTGGGCATGGGCGGTGTCTCAAACGGACAAGATGCGCTGCAGCTCATTCTTGCGGGCGCATCGGCAGTCTCGGTGGGTACCGCGACCTTTGGCAATCCATTGGCTGCCGTGACTATCAAGAGCGAGTTAGAAGCGATATTGATCAACAAGGGATTCAATTCCACTGCCGAAGCCGTCGGCTACGCGCACAGAGCAGACTAGGAAGGTAGTGGCAATGAGTAATGCTTCCCCGATAATTTTGGCGCTCGATACGCAGGATATTTCTATAGCCGCACAATGGATTACCGCCACGCGCGGCTCAATCGACACCTACAAGGTGGGTCTTGAATTCTTTCTCAAACACGGCAGGACCGGCTTACAGCAATTACACGACGTTGCCGATTTCGATCTCTTTCTTGATTTGAAACTCCATGACATTCCCAACACTGTGCGAGCCGCGGTCGAATCAGTCGCAGATCTGGCACCGAAATTTCTGACGGTTCATGCCAGTGGCGGCACGAAGATGGTCGAGGCAGCCGCCTCGGTCTCGCCAAATATTGAAATTGTTGCCGTCACGATACTTACCTCACTTTCGGATGACGAGGTATACGAGATTGGTTATCGCGAGCCCGCGCTCTCCAGTGCCGTTGGACTCGCCGCGCTAGGAGCTAAATCAGGCGCTCGAGCAATCGTCTCATCGCCCTTTGAGGCTCGGGGGATTCGTAATGCGGTCGGCCCGGAAATCACAATCATCACACCCGGCGTACGCCCTGCCGGATCGGATGCAAACGACCAGACTCGAATCATGACTCCAGCGCAAGCTATCGAGAACGGCGCCAACTATTTTGTTATCGGTCGCCCGATTACATCCCTGTCAACGGTTTCTCTTGCAGCTATGGGGGAGAAGGCGGCGGAAATTCTTGCTAGTGTGAGGTGATGGTTCGTCCGAATCCACCAACTCTGACTCCAGAACAACGTGCAGCCGCCTCCCAGGCGGGTATTGAAGCGCGTCGGGCTCGATCTGATATTAAATCGCGAATTGCTCGTTCAGAGATATCGATATTCGATGCAATAAATGACCAACGCGCGGCGATCCAACGTATGAAAGTCTCCGATTTGCTGGGGGCAGTCCCAGGCATCGGATCCCGGCGAGTATTTCTTCTGATGGAAAAGATTGGTATCGCTACTACGCGTAGAATTGCTGGACTTGGGGAACATCAACTGATGGCGTTGCGAAGGGAGTTTTCTGTGACCAAGAGCGACGTTTCACAAGGCGCGCTGATTGTGATGTCGGGACCCGGTGGCGTTGGCAAGAGCACGATTACCGCCGCCTTGCGTGATCATCCAAGCTTCTGGGTGAGCATCTCCGCAACCACCCGGTCTCCACGCGAGACTGAGCGTGATGGCTTTGATTACTATTTTTTGAGTGATGAAAAATTTGATGAGATGGTCGCCAATGGTGAGTTTCTTGAATGGGCCGAATTCGCTGGCGCCCGCTACGGCACTCCCAAGCAGCCGGTGGAGAATTGGCGCAACCTTGGAAAGAGCGTCTTGCTTGAGATTGAGATCGCCGGTGCTCGACAGGTCCGGGCATCTGAACCAAACTCAACCCTGGTCTTCATATCGCCACCTTCGTGGGCCGATCTCGAAGCCCGCTTGCAAGGCCGCGGCACGGATAGTCCGGAACGTCGGGCTGCTCGGCTCGCGTTAGCTCGGGATGAGATGGCAGCCGCGCCTGAATTCGACCATATCCTCGTGAATGAGCGGGTCGAAGAGGTAGTGGCGACGCTGGTATCCTTAGCGCTTGGCCAGAAGGCCGGCAGCAACGAAAGTGAGCACTAGATGTCAAGCATGGACGGAATCACCAATCCACCTATCGATGCACTTCTTGATAAGGCTGGCTCGAAGTACAGCTTGGTTCTTTACGCAGCAAAGCGCGCTCGCCAGATTAATGCCTATTACTCACAGCTCAGCGAAGGCCTTTTGGAATACGCGGGTCCACTCGTCGAGACTTATGTACACGAGAAGCCACTATCTATCGCGCTTCGTGAGATCAACGATGGTCTACTGACAATCGAAAATTTGGAGCCTAAGGCGCCTGAAGTTTCTGCATAACGCAGAAAATATTTCTTAGATATCGCTGTAGCGATCCATGACTGATACTCGACGAGAAGTTTTACTCGGCGTTGGCGGCGGAATCGCAGCCTATAAATCAGCGGACCTGATCAGACGTCTTCAAGATGTCGGGTTCACCGTAACTGTCATTCCAACACAGGCAAGCCTCAATTTTGTCGGCAAGGCAACCTGGGAGGCACTCTCTGGTCGCGAAGTTCCGGATAATTTATGGAATAACGTCCATTCAGTTCCGCATATCTCACTTGCGCGACGCTGTTCGACCTTGGTCGTAGCGCCGTGTACAGCAGATTTGCTAGCAAAGTTCGCGAGTGGTTTAGCTCCGGACTTGCTCACAAATGTATTCCTGGCAACGAACTCGCCCATCATTCTTGTGCCGGCCATGCATCCCGAGATGTGGCTCAACCCGGCGACTCAGTCGAATGTCGAGTCGCTTCGTTCACGTGGGGTTACTGTTATCGAGCCAGACAATGGACGTTTAACTGGGGCAGACTCTGGCCCGGGTCGTTTTCCGGAAGTATCGCGAATAGTTGATGAAGTCCAACAACTCCTGAACCACAAGGCGGACCTAGCGGGTGTCAAAATCTTAATCAGTGCGGGCGGCACGCAAGAACCCATCGATGCAGTGCGCTTTATCGGAAACCGTTCCTCGGGAAAGCAAGGACATTCGCTGGCAGTCGCCGCCGCGAATCGAGGGGCTGAAGTTTCCTTGGTGCTCGCGAATTCTTCGTTGCCCGATATAGATGGCGTTGAGATGGTGCGCGTCGTCACGGCGAAGGATATGCAACACGCACTCGAGGAGCGGTTTGATTCCAGCTCTGCGTTAATTATGAGCGCGGCCATCGCTGATATTCGCCCCGCCAATCCCGCTCGTGACAAGGTGAGCAAAGAGGATTTGCACGAGTTGCAAATCGAGCAGACCGAAGACATTCTTGCCGCGCTATCAGCGAAGAAGCGCCAGGGGCAAATTCATATTGGTTTCGCAGCCCAGACTGGGTCTAATCGCGAAGAGTTGGCATTTGCCAAACTTCAAAAAAAGGGCCTCGACCTGATTTACGTTAATGATGTAACAGGGGGAGCTGTCTTCGGCAGCGATATGACGGCTGGCGCAATTTTGGACCCCGCTGGCGCTCGACGCGAGATCCCTTCAATGTCGAAAGACTCGCTATCCAATATTCTCTTAGATTCACTCGTCGATAAGTTAGGTTAATCCAATGACAAAGCGCCTATTTACCTCTGAATCCGTGACCGAGGGCCACCCAGACAAGATGGCTGACCAGATCTCGGATGCTATTCTCGACTCGCTGCTTTCACAAGATGCCAAAAGTCGCGTCGCGGTCGAAACACTCATCACAACCGGGCAGGTTCACGTTGCTGGTGAAGTAACCACGAATGGTTATGCCGATGTAATGAGCATTGTCCGCGATACCGTTCTTCGAATTGGTTACGACTCATCAGAAAAGGGCTTCGACGGCAACTCATGCGGCGTCTCGCTCTCCATTGGCCAACAATCGGGCGATATTGCACAGGGTGTTGATAGTGCATTTGAAAAGCGCGTCTCCTCATCGGTAGATCCACTTGATCTCCAGGGCGCAGGCGACCAAGGGCTGATGTTCGGCTATGCATGCGATGACACTCCTGAACTGATGCCGCTTCCGATTCATTTAGCCCACCAGCTATCACTCCAGCTTTCTAAGGTTCGTAAAGACGGCGCGGTTGATTACCTCCGTCCTGATGGCAAGACCCAGGTAACTATCGAGTATCACGCCGATCAGGCAGTTGCTCTTAATACAATCGTGATCTCCACCCAGCACGCGCCAGAGGCCGATCTTGACAAGCACTTGGTGCCAGATTTGACTCGCTTGGTGATTGAGCCAATCATCAAGGATTTGAAGATTGATCACTCAAATGTACGTCTACTCATTAACCCAACGGGTCGCTTCGTCATTGGCGGACCTATGGGCGACGCCGGATTAACTGGCCGAAAAATTATTGTTGATACCTATGGCGGCATGGCTCGTCACGGTGGCGGTGCGTTCTCCGGTAAAGATCCATCAAAGGTGGATCGTTCCGCTGCATACGCGATGCGCTGGGTGGCCAAGAACGTGGTCGCGGCAGGCTTAGCTTCACGTTGCGAGGTTCAGGTCGCCTACGCGATCGGCAAGGCGCAGCCGGTTGGTCTCTTTGTTGAAACCTTCGGAACTGAAAAGGTTCCGGTCCAGCAGATTAGCGATGCGGTCACTTCTGTTTTTGATCTTCGTCCAGCAGCGATCATTCGTGATCTCCAACTCCTGCGTCCGATTTATTCTCAAACAAGTAGTTATGGTCACTTCGGTCGCGAACTTCCTGATTTCACATGGGAGAAGACTGACCGCGCTGCAGCCTTGCAAAGCGCAGTCAAGGGTTAAGTTCGGGTTATCTTCAGATAGCCCGATCGGGTTCCCCTGATGGTCGCGCGCACAACAACCCAGCTACGCCTAAAGAATGAGTCCGCTCCGCTACGGCGCGAGTTGTCGAATTCCGATTTTGCAGTAGCGCGAGTTCTGGTTGATACCGGAGTCATTCACCTTTCGGAACCATATGACTACTTAGTTCCGAGAGAGTTCGACGATACTGCTATTGCGGGCACGCTTGTTGAAGTACATTTTGGAAATCGCGTGACCCAAGGTTATGTTCTAGAGCGCATTGCAGGGGAGACGACGGGGCTCAAATACATTGATGGAGTTCTCTCTCCTCTGCCCTTATATCGAGGCGAAGTACGTGAATTAATTGAACGGACGGCGCATCGCTACGCGGTCTCGCCCTGGGATGTTATCCCCGCCGCAATTCCGGCACGGACGGTCGCGGTGGAGAAGAGATTTCAGGGCACAGCGGCAACGAAGAGAGATTTACCTGTTGCATCAGCCCTAACTCACACACACCAAGTGTTGATACCGGGTGTTGACTACACGTCTCAACTTCTTAATGCGATGAAGTCTTCACCGAAACCAGGATCAGTCTTGCTCGTCGTGCCAGACTTTGCGGATTTACGCCGTATCCACGAGCAGGCAGAGCAAGTGCTCGGTGAAGAAGTTCTCGTTATTGCAGAAGATCTCACGAAATCGGAGCGCTACCGACACTTTCTTCGAGCGTGGCAATCTGAAGCGCGAATCATCATCGGCACGCGAAGTTCGATATTTATGCCGCTTCCCGCTGGCTCTTCAATCTATATCTACGGCGAAAATGAGCCTGCGATGTGGGATAAGCGATTCCCATCTTGGAATGTCCGAGATATCGCTTTGCTACGTTCTTCCACCCACTCCATTCACTTTATTTCGCATTCGCCATCGCTAGAAATTCTCCGGCTTTCGCATCTGGGCTGGTTGCGAGAAGTCTCGCAAGAGCGCAGCGCTGATTGGCGCCCGCGCATCTCGTATGAATCTGGCGGTAGAACCCCAGAGGCGATAATGAAAGATGCGGTAAGAAAAGGTGCTGTCCTAGTTACGGTGGCTCGCAAGGGCTATATCAATGCGTTCACCTGCGGCAAATGTAGGAACATTGCCCATTGCACCTGTGGAGGACGGTTGAGTTTTCCGTCCGCAGGCAAGATCGTGTGCAGGCTTTGTTCTTTGAAATACACCGAATGGAAATGCGAGCATTGTGGAGGTAGTCAGCCCCGTGCCTTGGCTCGGGGCGGTGATCGAATCATTGAAGAATTGCGATTGAGTTTCCCCAATATCCCGATTTACTTCAGCAACGCGAATCGCAGAATTGAACGGCATGACGGTGCTGGGATAGTCGTCTCTACCAACGGAGCAGAACCGTTAGGACGTTACGCCGCAGTACTACTCATGGATGGGCCGCTGCTCTTTTCAAGTATCGGTCTTCGAGACGACGAAGAAGCGAAACGTGCGTGGTTCGCCGCTGCTGCTATGGTCGAAACAAACGGGGAAATATTCATATCTTTTCCGAGCGAGAACCCAGTTGCGCAATCAATCACTCGTTGGAACGTTGAGCCAATCGCTTCATCCGAGCTGCTTGAGCGAAATCAAGCAGGCCTCCCGCCGTACTTTCGGATAGCGACAATCACCGGCTCTCCGACAGAGATAGAATCACTGAAATTGACGCTGGGAGAGAGTCCACTCTTTTCTCACATCAGCTCGAGCACGTCCTCGATAGACGAGTCGACACTTTTCCTTCGTTCACCTATCGAGCAAGGAGCCGATTTCGAAGAGTTCTTCGCGACTTTCCAGCGAGTACGTTCACTAAAGGGTCTGCCACGGGTCTCGGTTCGAATAGATCCGTACTCATTTTAGGCTTGAGACGTAGTACCTATTAGAATACAAACGTGGCTATTCAAGATATTCGGCTCTTTGGTGATCCCGTCCTTACTTCTCGGGCGTCAGAAGTCACCACCTTCGACAAAGAACTCCGAAATCTTGTTGCCGATCTATTAGACACAATGAATGACGCGCCCGGAGCGGGATTAGCAGCACCACAAATTGGTGTTCCGTTGCGAGTATTCACATGGAACGTTGATGATTTTGAGGGACACCTCGTCAACCCAGTGCTCCATCTCAGCGAAGATATTCAAGATGGCGAGGAGGGCTGTCTCAGCTTTCCTGGACTGAGTTATCCAACTCGACGCGCTCTTGGAGCCGTGGCAAAGGGTTTCAATATGTACGGCGATCCGATTGTCGTTGAAGGGACTGAGCTCTTAGCTCGTGCACTTCAGCATGAAACCGATCACTTGGACGGGGTTGTGTTCATCGATCGTTTGACGCCAGAAGAACGAAAGAATGCAATGCGAGAAATTCGCGAATCAGAATGGTTCGGACTCGCCGAGGAACTCGGATCTCCACTCACCATCAAAGTCAGCCCGCACAACACCTTTGGGCTCGGGATTTAGGATCAGATGCAACTTTCCCTAGCTTCATCCTCGCACGTCTCATTGCCTGTCCTTAACGCGATCTTGGAGAGCGAACACACGCTGGTCTCCGTTATTACCAATCCTGACAAGGCGACAGGCCGCGGCAAAGCTGTGGTCCCTAACGAATTAGCAGCGTGGGCGACCGAGAAGGGCCTACCAGTCGCTAAACCTGCAGACACATCCGAACTCAATCGCCATCTTCTTGATGCACAGCCGCAGTGCATTGTGACTGTTGCATACGGCCGAATCATTCCGGTCGAACTTCTCCATGGTCCTCGATTCGGCTGGATCAACCTTCATTTTTCCTTGCTTCCCAAGTTGCGTGGTGCCGCGCCGGTTCAATGGGCGCTACTGAATGGCGAATCGCATACCGGCTTCACAATTTTCAAGTTAGACAAGGGCATGGATACCGGCCCAATTTACCTTCAAGAAGAGTTGGCCATTCAAGAAGATGACACAACTAATTCACTGTTAGAAAAGCTCGGTCATAGCGGCGCGCGTGCAATCATGGAGCTCCTTCCGATCATCGGTAAGACGCGGGCCACACCACAACCCTTAACTGGGGCGACGCTGGCGCCGAAGATCACCAAAGAGCAAGGCCGGATTGCGTGGACTAGTTCAACCGACCTCATTCTTCGTCAGTCACGAGCCTTGGAAACTCGGCCAGGCATTTGGACTACATTTCAAGGCGAACGAATCTCGCTTCACGGATTGCATGAAGCTATCTCTCCAAATTCCCTAATTAAGCAAGGCAATATAGAACTCTCCGGGGATGAACTACTCGTGCGGACCTCGGACAGCGTGCTCGCAATATCTGAGGTAACTCCCGCGGGAAAGAAGCGGATGAAGGGTGCGGATTTTGCTCGCGGAGCGCGCTTGAATAGTGAGAGCACTTTTGAGTAAAGCCAAGGTAGACCAAGCCCGACTCCTGGCATATGACCTTATCTCTCAAGTTAACAGAGAAGGCGCCTACGCAAATATTCGGCTGCCTCAGCTCCTAGCGGATTCGACCTTAGAGAAGCGCGATCGCGCCTTGGTTACCGAACTTGCCTACGGCACGCTGCGCATGCAAGGCAAATACGATTTCGCTATATCCAAGAAGGCGGATCGCGCTTTTGACCAGATAGATCCGAAAATTGTTGATGTGCTTCGCCTTGCGCTTCACCAGATTTATTCGATGCGGGTTCCCGACCATGCTGCGGTAGATGAATCCGTTGAATTGGCTAAATATGTTGGGGGAGAATCAAAGGCTTCATACGTGAATGCACTACTCCGTTCGATTACCTCTGATACAGCTCTTTTTGATGAGCTGGCGTCACTTCCCGAAGTGGAACGGCGTGCGATCGAAAGCTCACACCCCAAGTGGATTGTGTCGGCCTTCTTCGACCAGCTGAAATCATGGGATTCAGTTTCGAATCTCCTGGAGGCGAACAACCAAGCCGCATCTCCACACCTTGTTGCTTGGCCAGGAAAGTCGACTAGAGAAGAACTGATAGAAGTCGGCGGAGAACCGATAGTAGAGACGCGTTTCGGAGTCATGAGCACATCTGCTCCTTACGAATACGAGCCTATTAACCAACGACGAGCGGGCGTACAAGATTTAGGTTCACAAATTGTCGCTGAAGCTTTCTTCAACACCTCGAAGCTAGAACCAACAAAGGAATTGCGCTGGCTCGATATGTGCGCGGGTCCTGGTGGTAAGGCAGCACTTCTCTACAACTTGATCGAGACTGAGCGTCCGACAGACTCCTTCACGGCGAACGAGCCATGGGAGCATCGAGCCGAGCTAGTCGCTCGCGTCGTGCCGCGAGCCAAAATTACTGAACACGATGGTCGCGTAGCTGCTGATTTCGATGGCCCATATGATCGAATACTTGTTGATGCACCATGTACTGGCTTAGGTGCGTTGCGTCGCCGACCTGAAGCCCGATGGCGCAGGACTCAGAGTGATCTCAAAGAGCTGGTTGCGTTGCAACGCGATTTGCTTGCTTCGGCATACGAACTCCTGGCGCCAGGTGGCGTGCTGGGATACGCGACCTGTTCACCTCATCTAGCCGAAACGGTCGGACAGCTGCTTGATTTCCGCCATCGTCATAAAGAGGCCGAGCTTCTGAACACAGTCGATTTCTTGACCGTGCCGCTTCCGGATGTCGCGACAACGGGCCCGATGCAATTGTGGACACATATCCACGGTAGTGATGCCATGTTCCTAGCCTTGATTCGAAAGCCTGCGGTTTAAAATCACGTTATGGCAATCCGAATAGCACCAAGCATTCTCAACGCCGACCACACCAAGCTCCAAAGTGAGATCGCCCGCATCGCTCCAACGTCGGACCTGCTGCATTTAGATGTGATGGATAACGTATTCGTTCCCAATCAAACTTTCTCCTTTGATGATTGCCGAAAGATAATCGCCGAATCTCCGATTCCGGTGGATAGCCATCTGATGATCGCCAATCCCGACCGCGATGCAGTGCTGTTCGCAGAGATGGGAAGCAGATCGGTCACGTTTCATCTCGAGGCTGCCAGCAATCCATCCGAGACCATTAAGAACATTGCAAGCAACGGTTCTCGAGTTGCGATAGCGATCAAGCCAGGAACAGCCTTCAGCGCGGTTGAGCCTTATCTGGGTGAGATTGATATGTTGCTTGTCATGACGGTCGAACCAGGTTTCGGCGGCCAGTCGTTTATGCCGGAGATGATGCCCAAGGTCGAACTCGCCAATGAATGGCGCCAAGCCAACCCGGAACGAGATTTGTGGATTGAAGTCGATGGTGGCATTTCGCTGGAAACGATTGAGCAGGCTGCGCAGGCTGGTGCCGACACCTTCGTTGCTGGCAGCGCTGTCTTTAAGTCAGCTGAACCTGCCGAGATGATTACTCGGCTTCGGCTCGCTGCGACAAATGTCCAACGCCGTTAGTTCATCGCCAGCTAAAATTTGCCCATGAAAACCTTTGAATCACTCTGGGCAGAACTCAACGAGACCGCTCAGCATCGTCCAGCCGGCTCCGGCACGGTTGCCCGATTGGATGCAGGGGTTCATGAGATTGGCAAGAAGATTGTGGAAGAGGCCGCTGAGGTCTGGATGGCCGCAGAACATCAGAGCCCGGAAGATTTCGCACTGGAAGCCAGCCAGTTGATCTATCACCTGCAAGTCATGATGATCGCAAAAGGCATATCGCTTGATGACCTCTATCGGAATCTCTAGAAGGACGGCTCACACATGACCATCAAGATTGCAGTCCCGAATAAGGGTTCGTTATCGGATTCGGCGATTGCGGCCTTACGTGAGTCAGGTTATCGCCAGCGGAACGATCCGCGCGATCTCTCGCTGATAGATGCTGAGAACGACGTCGAGTTTTACTACCTTCGGCCACGAGATATTGCACTCTATGTGGGGTCGGGGGAGTTGGATGCAGGTATTACAGGAAGAGATTTGTTGCTTGACAGTAGCGCAGCCGCAACAGAGGTGCTCGCCTTGGATTTCGGTCGCAGTACCTTTCGATTTGCAGCACCAGAAAACCTCAACCTGACCACGGGTGATCTTTCTGGGAAGCGAATCGCGACTGCTTATCCTGGTTTACTTCATGCTTTTCTCAATCGGCAGGGCATTTCAGCAGATGTAGTTGCGCTTGATGGCGCGGTCGAAACATCCATCAAATTGGGCGTAGCTGACGTGATTGCCGATGTTGTCAGCACTGGCGGAACGCTTCGACAGGCGGGCTTGAAGGTTTTTGGTGAACCACTTCTCAGTAGCGAAGCGATTTTCATTGAACGTTCTGGCTCACAACGCAAGCCAGAGACTGAGACCATCGTTCGACGTTTGCAGGGCGTCGTATTGGCTCGTCAATATGTACTTGTTGATTACGATGTAAAAACCGTTGATCTCGAGAAGGCGTGCTCGCTAACACCAGGTCTAGAATCGCCGACCATCTCACCACTACAAAAGAGTGACTGGAACGCGGTTCGCGCAATGGTCAAGCGCTCTGATGTAAATCGAATTATGGATGAGCTGTGGGCAGTTGGTGCGCGTGGAATCTTGGTTACTGATATTCACGCCTGTCGACTCTAGCCCGGAATAAGCTGCAGAATTCTGACCAAGCTCTCGTTTGTGAAGCTGTAGTCAGCAGCGGATATCGCTTTGGGTTTGCCGTTGTAGGCGACACCGATTCCCGCTCGTTCCATCATGAGCACATCGTTCGCTCCATCGCCAACAGCGATGGTGTTCTCGATAGAAATTCCCTGACTCTCTGCAAACTTTTCCAGGTGATCAGCTTTTGCTTGGGCATCAATGATTGGACCGAGGGTTCGACCAGTCAGCGCCCCATCAACAACTTCAAGGGTGTTTGCCGTGAAAAAGTCGACCTTTAGCGATGTGAGTAGCGGCTCAATAACATTGAGAAAACCACCTGAGAAGATGGCGACCAAATGACCGCGTTTATGAAGGTTCTCGACCAACTCCTTGGCGCCCGGGCTGAGCGTCAACATGTTTTGAACCGCTGCAATATCTTCAGCCGTAAGGCCAGCAAGCTTGGAGACTCGCAACGCTAACGACTCAGAGAAATCAATCTCGCCCTGCATGGCGCGCTCCGTGACCGCCGCGACTTCAGCTTCAACTCCTGCCTGTGCCGCCAACATATCTATTACCTCTTGCTGAATAAATGTAGAGTCCATATCCAGCGCAACTAACCAACGCGCCATCGGCTACTGGACTTTCCCATCAGCGCCATGGGCCTGGAGGACTGGCAACGGATCTAAACCAGCGGTCTCCAGCATTAGCTCATGTGCGTTATCAGTCTTCGTGATGCTTGAGAAAATGACGATCGAACCATGCGCCGCTAGCGCTTCGAATATGTGATGCATCCCAGTTGGGGAAAATTCAGGGGCGATGATTGTGTTGCGATAAAGCGACTTAGATTGGATATCAGCTGCTTCCGGATGAATATCGATGGCAACGTCGAAACCAATTCGCTCGGCGGCTGCTATTAAATCAGCTTCGATAGCCGGTAGATGTGCAGGATCGAGCGCAATCAAGGCAGTAGAGAAAACCCGGTCGCGGATCAGGAAATGGCGTGAATCGATGATGCCGATGGCAAATGGCGAGAGTGTTTCGAAGATGATTGAGCTCGCTTGTGGATGATCTGGGCCTGTAAAAAGTATCAGTGCGGTAAATCTCGTGGCGCTCATGAGGCGAGGCTATCCTGTGACGGACCTTCCGCGCGGTATCTTTTCGCTCTATGGGCCGCGTCATCGATCTCAAGGACACGACAGTAGTTCGCGACGGCCAGACCATTTTGGGTCCCTTATCGTGGCAAGTGAACGAGGGGGAGCGTTGGGTTGTCTTGGGCCCAAATGGCGCAGGTAAATCCACTCTCTTTAATATCTGTTCCACCTTGATATTTCCCACCGCCGGTTCTGCAGAAATCCTTGGTGAACGTCTGGGCTCGGTCGATGTTTTCGAACTCCGCACTCGGATTGGCCTCACCGCGCCTTCGATTGCAAACAACATTCCGGAAGACGAACGAGTGATGGATTTAGTCCTGACCGCTGCGTACGCGATTGTAGGACGCTGGCAAGAAGAGTACGAACTATGGGACGAATCCCGCGCAATGGGTTTATTGACGACGCTTGGAGTTAGGTCACTGGGCGATCGCCGCTACGCCAGCCTTAGTGACGGTGAAAAAAAGCGAGTGTTGATTGCCCGAGCACTTATGGCCGATCCAGAACTACTGTTGCTAGACGAACCAGCAGCGGGATTGGATTTGGGCGGGCGAGAAGACTTGCTTACACGATTTGCTGCACTCGCGTTAGATCCCCATGCTCCGGTCAGCGTTGTCGTTACACATCACATCGAGGAAATCCCAACGGGAACTACTCATGCGCTGCTCCTGTCGAAGGGGCGTTCGATTGCTCAGGGAGCTATTGAATCGGTGGTGACTAGCGAGAATCTCTCGACCGCGTACGGTCTACCAATCTCTGTTACTTCCGATCATGGTCGCTTCTTTGCACGGGCCAACAACTCCTAATTGCTCGTCGTTACATGACCGAGGAAGAGCTTTCGCTATTTGATGAATTGACGCCGGAGTGGCAAGGCGCGCTCTCTTCGCTCAAACCACAATTTGCTGAGATATCTCGACGATTGTCTTCGACCACTTCTAATCCAGTCCGAAGCAATATTTTCCGTGCGATCTCTCAACCCATGGAACTGTCTAAAGTCGTGGTCGTTGGCCAAGACCCGTACCCCAACGCTGAAGATGCCTGCGGTCTTGCCTTCTCCGTTCCCAACGTTCCGGGACGAACGTTGCCACCCACGCTTCGGAATATTCTGAAGGAACTGGATTCTGATGTGGGCAACGCGAGCGTTGAAAATGGAGATCTCTCGCCATGGCAGGGCCAAGGCGTGGTCTTGCTCAATCGAATACTCACAACGCTTCCGGGAGTATCACTTGCTCATAAGGATTGGGGTTGGCAGACCATAACGAATGCGATTGTCGAAAGTCTCTCGTCGCAAGGCGCGATTTTCATTCTCTGGGGGAGATTTGCTCAAGAACTCTCGCCGCTAATTCCAAGCCAGCAGCGAATCGAGTCGGTTCACCCCAGTCCGCTTTCGGCGTATAGAGGCTTTTTCGGGAGCAAGCCCTTCTCGCGAGCAAATGAACTATTGCAAGAGCAGGGTCATCCACCCATCCATTGGTAGTCTCGGCGGATGTTCGTAGGTCTCGGTACAGCACTTAACGTCTCCACCATTGTCGTTGGTTCGCTCCTCGGACTTCTCATCGGCAAGAAATTCACCGAGTCCACGCGAGATTTGATTACTACCTGCCTTGGATTTGTCACACTGTTTGCCGCCGCAGATTCCATTCGCCATATGTGGGATCGTTCATTCGAGGCAAGCTTCCCGAAAGGATGGGCACTTCTTCTCATTCTTGCGTCGTTGCTTGTCGGCGCTGTCGTTGGCTCTGCACTACGGATCGAAGACCGCGTGGAGAAGTTGGGAGAATCTCTCAAGCAAAGGTTTGATGCCAACGGATCTTCACCATTCGTTGAAGGCTTTGCCTCAGCGTCGCTGCTCTTCGTGATTGGACCAATGGCAATCTTGGGTTCGATTAGCGATGGAATGCACACCGGCATTCAACAGCTTGCCCTCAAGAGTGTTCTTGACGGAGTCACCTCTATCGCCTTCGCCTCATCCTTGGGCTGGAGCGTTTCGCTCTCAGCTATTCCCGTCGGGCTCTACCAACTGGCATGGACAGCCGTCGGTTTTGGTCTTGGCAACATTCTCTCCGGATACCAAGTAATGGCGCTTACTGTCACTGGGGGAGCATTGCTTCTGGGAATCGCGCTTCGTCTATTGAAGATCAAAGATGTGGCGGTAGGAAATCTATTGCCAGCACTTTTCTTGGCGCCGCTTTTCGCGTTGGCGCTACATCAATTCGCTTAGCGTACGCTAGTCAGCACTTGACAGACTAGAAGCTAGAAGCGTCGATAACGAAGCGATACTTCACATCGCTCGCAACCGTGCGCTCATAAGCATCGTTGATGTAATCCGCCTTGATGACTTCGACATCGCTGACGATGTTCTTCTCGCCACAGAAATCCAACATCTCTTGTAGCTGATGGACGTCACCAATCATTGAACCCGCGAGCGAGCGTCGCTGATTGAGCAAAGTGCCGGCGTTAATTGCATATGGCTTACCCGAGAGCCCGATCATAACCAATGTGCCATTGAGCTTGAGCAGTCGTAGATATGGATCGAGGTCGATTTCTGCTGACACGGTATTGAGGATCAGGTCGTAACCCTTGGTGGCATTTGCTAGCGCGCCTTCTACGTGGGTATCGACAAAGTGATGAGCTCCCATGCCGAGTGCATCATCCTCCTTCTTCGCTGAGTGAGAGAAAACAGTCGTTTCTGCACCCAGTGCCACTGAAAACTTGACGCCCATATGGCCGAGTCCGCCTAGACCAATGACTCCGACCTTCTTGCCCGGGCCAGCTCCCCAATGCTTAAGGGGGGAGTAGAGAGTGATGCCCGCACACATCAATGGCGCGACACCGCTCATGTCTAAGTTGCCAGGGATCTTGACGGCATAGGTCTCGTCGATAACAAATGTATTCGAGTATCCACCCATGGCAACGGTCTTGCCGTCGCGCTCAAGCCCGTTGTAAGTGCCGGTCATGCCTTCGAGACAGTAATGGCTGGCGCCGTTCAAGCAGTTCTCGCACTTGCGGCATGAGTCGATATACACGCCAACACCGACGCGATCGCCTACCTGGAACTTAGTAACGGCATTTCCTACAGCAGTGACGATGCCAGCTATCTCGTGCCCTGGGACCATCGGAAATGTCGCAGGACCCCACTCTTCTCGAGCTTGGTGAATATCGCTATGGCAAATGCCGGCGTATTCGATATCAAGTACGACGTCAGATGGACGAGGATCGCGACGATCGAAGCTGAACGGAACAAGTGGTGCCTTGGCCGACAGTACTGCGTAACCCTTTGATGCTGTTGCCATGAGACAAACCCTTCACTCGGTGCTTACGGTATGTGCGAGATTGATTGAAAACTTAGGAGAAGTTAAAGGGTAGCGGTTCAGCCCGACCCGCGCCTGATAAGCGAGAAGTCACTCGGCGCATGTGGTGCCGTCGGCAGAGGACTTCGTAGGCAACTTCGTCGCGAGCATTGGTGTCACCGACGACTACTTGTTCGCCCTCAACCACCATTTCACCGTTGACGGTTCGTGCGTTATGGGTTGCACGTTCTCCACACCAACAGAGTGCTTCCACCTGAAGCGTTTGGACGCGATCCGCTAGCTCCACCAATCGAGCTGACCCTGGGAATAGCGAAGTTCTAAAATCGGTAAGTATTCCGAAGGCGAAGACATCGATGCCTAGGCCATCAACAACTTTCGCTAGCTCTTCGATGTGGTGTGGCTGATAGAACTGGGCTTCGTCACAGATAATGAAATCGACGCGGGTGCCTTCGGAGAGCAACTCCACCACGTACTTATGAATATCGAGATTTGGCTCCACTTCAATGGCATCGCTTTGCAAACCGAGTCGAGAAGAGATTTGGCCTCGACCGGCCCGATCCTGGTTGGTGAAGACCAAGCCAGTACGACCGCGAGAGCGGTGGTTATGAGCCGTTTGAAGAGCGAGCGTGGACTTACCACTGTCCATTGTTCCGCAGTAGTAAATGAGCTCGGCCACGGCCGTATCCTGTCATGAAAGCGTGTCCGAACGGGGACTTGAACCCCGAATCCCTTGCGAGAACTAGCACCTCAAGCTAGCGCGTCTGCCAATTCCGCCACCCGGACGAGTGCAGGCAGAAGGATACCATTCGCCCATGAGCGAGCAATCCCAAGCACTTCCGGTCCTTCCTGATGACGCAGTTATGCGGGCAGTGGAAGAGGACTGCATCACCATGTGCCAAGAGATGATCCGCATCCCCAGCGTCAACTTTGGCGAGGGCAAGGGCGACGAGAAGGCGATGGCCGAATACGTCGCCGAGCGTCTGAAGGAAGTTGGCATCGCCAGCGAGTTAATAGTCACCGGCGAGAACCGGGTTAACGTCGTCGCAAAGATTGCTGGCTCGGATCCATCGCGCCCAGGACTCGTGGTCCACGGACATATCGATGTTGTGCCTGCCAATCCAGACGATTGGTCAGTAGATCCATTCGGTGGCGAGATTAAGGATGGCTTTGTCTGGGGTCGCGGCGCCGTTGATATGAAGGATATGGACGCGATGATTCTTGCGACCGTCCGTCACTGGGCGCGCACCGGATATCAGCCCACTCGCAACATACTTCTCGTCTTCTTTGCTGATGAAGAGGCTGGCAGTGTCTACGGCTCTCGCTGGTTGGTTAAACATCGTCCAGAACTATTCGATAGTTACACCGAGGCTGTTTCAGAGGTGGGTGGATTCTCCGTCACCATTACGGGCGGCCATCGTCTGTACTTGGTGGAGGGCGCGCAAAAGGGAATCCAATGGATGAAGCTCACCGCTCATGGCGAGGCCGGTCATGGTTCCTTCATTAACAAGAACAATTCAATTACTCGACTGACGCAGGCAATCGCAAAAATCGGTGAATACGAATGGCCGCAACGCGAGACTAAAACCGGCAAACTCTTCTGGGGCAAAATCGCTGAACTGACCGGCGAGAAATACGACCCGGCAAACGTGCGCCCCTTGCTCAAGCACATTGGCGGGGCAGCGCGAATGTTAGGCGCAACAATTCAAAATACTGCAAACCCCACCATGTTGGAGGCCGGCTACAAGGCGAACGTGATCCCGCAATCAGCTTCAGCCGTTGTTGATGGTCGATTCCTGCCCGCCTATGAACACGAACTCGTCGACACCATAAAGAAGCTTGCAGGTGACGATATCGATGTAGAACTTCTGGTCCGGGATATCGCGCTGGAAGTAGATTTCCATGGTCCATTGGTAGACGCGATGACCTCGTCGATTACTGAATTTGATCCTGCTGGTATTCCAGTTCCTTATTTGATGAGCGGTGGCACAGACAACAAAGCGCTCTCTGAATTGGGAATAGTTGGCTACGGATTCAGCCCGGTCTTGTTACCAGCAGATCTCGATTTCTTCGCGTTATTCCATGGCGTCGATGAACGAATTCCGGTGGACGGATTGCGTTTTGGAGTACGAGTACTGAACCATTTCTTGCAAAATGCTTAAGCTGAAACCTCATCCAAAGCAGCACGAACTTGATCGGGTAGTTCAATCTCTTCAACAGTAAGAATTCCCCGCAGCTGGGCTGCAGTTCTGGCTCCGACAATCGCACTGCTGACGCCATAGCCATCCCGGACCCAAGCGAGCGCGACTTCGATGGGGGAGTAACCCAAACCTTCACCAGCAACACATACGGCATCAACAATGCGGCGGCTGCGGGCATCCAAATATGGCTCAACAAATCCGCTGAAATGGGGGCTCGCGCCTCTCGAATCAGATGGCGTACCACCGCGATATTTCCCGGTTAAGACTCCACGGCCTAATGGTGACCAGGCCAAGAATCCAACTCCCAACTCTTCGCACGCCGGCATGACCTCGCGCTCAACATCACGATTCAATAGTGAATATTCGCTCTGAATCGATGCGATACCCGCTTTACCGAAGAGTGGGTTTTGCAAAGTGGCAGCGCGCGCAAGTTGCCAGGCTGCAAAGTTAGAGAGACCGACATACCGAACCCGACCGCTGGAAACCGCTATATCAAGGGCCGACAAGCTTTCTTCCAACGGTACGGTGGCATCCCACGAATGCACCTGCCAGAGATCCAAATATTCGCATTGCAACCGACTGAGGGTTTTGTCGAGATCAGCTAAGAGCGACGTCCGAGAATTGTTTACAACGCGAGCACCAGTCGCGAAGGAGATTCCAGCCTTGGAGGCAAGAATCACGTCTTCGCGATTAACGAGCGTTCCGAGAAATCCACCAATAACGCGTTCTGAATCACCGTCGCCATACACGGCGGCGGTGTCGATCAAGTTCCCGCCAGCATCGAGAAATGTCTTGAGCTGATCTGCAGATTCAAGTTCGTCGGTATCGCGACCCCAGGTCATTGTTCCTAGGCCAATGCGAGAGACCTGGATTCCGGTGTTGCCGAGAGCGCGCTTCTCCATGGTTGGGAATCTAGCAAGGATTGCTCTAAAAATCGGTAACCTGTCCTCGTGCCATCCGCCCCCTCAAATCGCCCACGAATCGTGAGAGCGCCAGCTGAAATAGTGCTTGTTCGACATGCAGTGTCTACTGCAAATGAAAAGGGGATTTTGGCTGGGCGGGATAACACCGTTCACCTTTCCGAGAAGGGTCAACGGCAAGCAGATCTGTTGGCAGATGCGCTGCTCGATATGAAAGTGGTTGGGGTCTATTCGAGCCCTATCAAGCGCTGTCGGGAAACTATGCAGCCCTATCTGAAAGCTTCCAGATTGAATCTGTCTTCATTGCCCGGAGTGCAAGAGATGGATTATGGCAAGTGGTCCGGTCGACGTCTTGCGACCCTTTCGAAGCTTCCATTATGGAGTTCCATTCAGCGCAAGCCAAGTTCGGTTCGGTTTCCTGAGGGTGAGTCCTTTAACGAAATGGCCGCGCGAGCAATCGAAGCTATTACCTCGGTTGCCATAGCTGGCAAGACGGTGGTGGTGTGCAGTCATGGCGATGTCATCAAATCGCTGGTGGCTTCCGCACTCGGCCTTCATCTTGATCAGTTTCAAAAGATTGTTATAGATCCAGCATCAATCACCAAGCTCCGTTTCCACAACAATGATTTCACCGTGGTCAGCGTCAACGACACTCATCATCTCGCGCCATTGGTCGTTGACAGCCAAAAGCCAAAGCGTGGTCGCGGTCATCTCTTGGGTGGTGGATCAGGGCTATGAGCCGCATCGTCTATGAACACCTTGCGCCGTCTAGATTCATCGTCGGAACGGTAGGAAATCCTGGAGAGCGGGCCTTCTTTCTGCAGGTCGTATCAAATATGGGCATCACCACGGTCGCCGTCGAAAAGAGTCAGGTGGCTGCACTTGCGCTTCGACTGCGCGAGATGATTGGCGAACTTCGTCGGAACAAACTGGCCAGTTTGGATGAACTTTCGATCGTAGCCACCGTCGACAACGGAACGTTGGAATTTCCAATAGTGGAAGATTTTCAAACCGGCATCATCGGCATCACGTGGGACCAGGACTCGCAACGCGTCATCGTTGAAGCACAAGCGCTGACCGAAGATTCCGAGCAAGAGTTGTTGGATGAAGACGAGATCAATCAGATTGAGGACGCACCCGACCTGCTACGGATCTATCTAAGGATTCATCAAGTACGCGGTTTCTGTTCGCGAGCCGATTCAGTAGTGGCTAGTGGGCGACAACCCTGCCCCTTCTGCGGAATGCCCATCGACCCAAACGGGCATCTCTGCCCGCGCGCAAATGGCTATCGACGTTAATTCGCCCTCTGTTCTCGCTGACCTCGAATCGCTGGAACTCCATGTCACCGGCCGCCTTGTGGACGCTTCAAATGCAACTTTGCTCTGCTCGTTGGGCGCGGATTCACCAGAAGCTATCCGTGTTATCTACAAACCGATAGCTGGCGAACGACCACTGTGGGATTTCCCGGATGGGAAGCTTGCTTGGCGCGAACGAGCCGCATATCTCATGAGCTCGATTGCCGGATTCAATATCGTCCCACCAACAATTTTGCGCGACGGACCATTTGGTGATGGGGCGGTGCAATTGTGGATCGATTGCGATGAGTCCTTAGATGTTGTGGAGTATGCACAGGGTCAAGCACCAGAATTGAGAACGATGGCGCTCTTCGACGCGGTAGTGAATAACACGGACCGGAAATTTGGTCATATATTAAATGCCGAGACCGGGCAGCTATATGGCTGCGACCATGGCGTCAGCTTCCATGAAGAACCGAAGCTTCGTACCGTACTTTGGCAATTTGCAGGAGAAAATTTCAACGATTCTGAGATTGAACTCTTGCGGAAAGCCGACGATGCACTCTCTCACGATGAGTTCGAGCATCTGCTCACTGGGGCAGAGATATCGGCAACACGTCAACGCATTTCAGAGTGGCTCGAAAAAGCAAGCTTTCCTTATCCAACAGGGGATTGGCCTGCGGTTCCTTGGCCGCCCTATTAAGCTAAAGCTATGCAATCGTGGCCGACGCTCTATGTTCCGCAACTAGCCAACCCAAACGCGCTTCCTCCGTTACAGCTGACCGCCACCGTTGGCGCTGGTTCTCTCTCTGACCATAACTCGATTCGAATGTATGTCTGCGGCATTACTCCCTACGACGCAACCCATCTCGGTCACGCTGCTACGTACCTGACCTTTGATCTCGTTCACCGTTACCTCCGAGCTCAAGGCAAAGAAGTCACTTTTGTCGAGAACGTTACGGATATCGATGACCCGCTCTTTGAACGCGCCAATCGAGATAGTCAAGATTGGAAAGAGCTGGGGCAATCCCAAATAGAACTCTTTAAGTCGGACATGGTTGCGCTTCATGTTTTGCCACCCGATTCCTATGTAGCAGTCACCGAGGTTATCGAGTTAGTTATTTCAGCTATCGTTCAATTGAATCAAAAGGGATTCTGCTATCAAGTCGACGGCGATACCTATTTTGATATATCGAGCTTCGAATCACGACTTCCGATTTCACACGATGAAGCGTTGAAAATATTTGCTGAACGAGGGGGAGACCCCGCTCGTCCCGGTAAGCGCCATGCGTTGGATCCCCTTCTTTGGTCAAAGAACAAAAACGGTGAGCCGGGGTGGGAGAGCCCTATGGGCTTCGGTCGGCCGGGCTGGCATATCGAATGTTCGGTTATAGCGTTGCGATATTTACTGGGACCAGATTTCCTCACCGAACAAAACGCCACTGATTTTTCCATCGATCTGCAAGGTGGCGGAAGCGACCTGGTCTTTCCGCACCACTTCATGTCAGGCGCGCAAGCAGAGGCGCTCGTTGGTCGACCATTTGCGCGCTTGTATGTGCACTCGGGGATGGTTGGACTTGATGGCGAGAAGATGAGCAAGAGCAAAGGGAACCTCGTCTTTGTCTCGAAACTCTTGCAACAAGGCGAAGATGCGATGGTTATCCGCTACGCACTTCTCGATTCACATTATGCATCTGATCGGATGTGGACCGTTGATCTCTTAGAATCCGCTGCGAATAGCGTCGCGCTTATCCGCCAGGCCTTAGCAAAAGAGGAAGTTGCCCCCACAAACGCTGTAATCCAAGCAATTGCCGACTCTCTTGCGAATAACCTCGATTCACCACGAGCCCTTCACGAGACCATCGATTGGGCTAATCGCACCCTCGCAGGCGAGACCGGTGGTCACGCAGGTGAGCTATCTCGCGCGCTTGATGCTTTGTTGGGTTTAGCTCTCTGAGGTAACCTTCGGCGTGACGATTTCAGCTCCACGAAATAACGCTCCCGAGAGTTCGCTCCGGGCTGCCCTGCGTTCAAGAGTCGTAATCGCTGATGGCGCGATGGGAACAATGCTGCAAGCGCAAAACCCGAGTCTGGAAGATTTTGAGAATCACGAGGGCTGCAACGAAATCCTGAACGTCTCTCGCCCGGACATGGTCAAGGAAGTCCATCGTCGTTATCTCGAAGTTGGCGTGGATGCAATCGAAACAAATACCTTCGGCGCAAATTTTGCAAATCTAGCCGAGTACGGCATTGAGGACCGAATCTACGAACTCGCCTACGCTGGCGGCCGAGTAGCCTGCGAAGTCGCACAAGAATTTTCTACGCCCGATAAGCCGCGTTGGGTCTTGGGATCACTCGGACCCGGAACGAAACTTCCGACGCTTGGTCATACCGAATATCAAACATTGAGATCGGCTTACTTCACTGCGTCGCAAGGATTGTTGGATAGCGGAGTAGATGCGCTACTTATTGAAACCACTCAAGACTTACTCCAGGCGAAGGCCGCTGTTAATGGTGCTCGTGAGGCCATCGATAAATCTGAACGGGATGTTGTTCTGATTGCACAAGTGACGGTCGAAACAACCGGAACGTTGTTGCTTGGCTCAGAGATTGGTGCTGCGCTCAACGCGCTTGAGCCGCTCGGTATCGATTTGATTGGCTTGAACTGCGCTACCGGGCCTGCCGAAATGTCTGAGCACCTACGCGTCCTCTCGCAAGCAGCGAACGTTGGTATATCGGTTATGCCTAACGCCGGACTTCCAGAGCTAGGACCACATGGCGCGACCTACCCGCTTAACCCAGGTGAACTGGCAAA
>CAJAEK010000110.1 GCA_903938735.1 uncultured Actinomycetes bacterium
ATGCTGACTAATGTTTTGATCGTTGGCAATTCCCCCGAGATAAACAATCTGCTTAACGCCAGATTCGGCGGCTGCTCTCGCAAAGTTACGGGCCATTTCAGCTTCAATTTGGTCAAAATCTGGCCCGAGGTTAATCGAATGCATCAGATAGAAGACGGTGTGCACGCCATCAAGCGCTCCGAGAACCTCCTGATAGTTGTTCGCATTGGCTTCAGCCACCTCAACGAGTCCAAACCATGGGAGCGATTCAATTTTCTTGTGATCACGAACCATGACCCGGACATGGACGCCTTGTGACACCAGCTGGCGGACCAACCGGCCGCCCACGTAGCCAGAGGCACCGGTGACCAGAATTCGGCGGCTGTTCAGATTTGAGGATGAATCCATCATGGAACTAACAGTAGACTGCGCTTGTTCAATGGTGAATCTGAAATATCTGGGCCGTAACGAATCGGCCGATGGCGCGCATGTGGCGCAGGAAAAGGGTAGGAATGTCGCTTAGTAGAAAGCCTCGCGTTGTCATCCTTGGCGGCGGATTCGGTGGCATGGCCACCGCTCAGGCGCTCGGCAAAAAGGCCGATGTGACCGTGGTCGATCGCCACAACTACCAAACATTTCTGCCATTGCTCTATCAGGTATCGACCGCTGGCCTAGCCGCGGACCACGTCGCCTACCCCATCCGTGGCGCGCTCCAGAAGACCGGCGGCAAGTTCCGCATGGGTTCACCGATTTCAGTTGATCATCGCAATAAGACCGTCAAGCTCGATAGCAGCGAAGTTCTGGAATTCGATCACCTCGTTGTCGCGATGGGATCTGTAACCGCTGACTTTGGAACACCTGGCGTTGAAGAATTTGCACTGGGTATGAAGACCATTCACGAAGCGCTTCAAATTCGTGCCGAAGTGATGCGTCGCTTTGAAGACCTCTGCCGTTTTGAAGATGACACTCGATTCGCCGTAACTGTCGTCGGCGGCGGACCGACTGGTGTTGAAATGGCTGGAGCCTTGGCTGAGCTCGTTCGCGGACCTTTGATGAACGATCAAGCACATGCCGCTCGTCATATCGATATTCGCCTGATCGAAGCTGGCCCACGTATCTTGCCGATGTTCTCTGAATCGCTCTCTGCGAAATCACAGAAGGCGCTGGAAAAGCTTGGCGTCAAGGTGATGACCAACACCGCCGTTAAAGAAGTGGAATGGCGCAAGATTGATTTGAAGGATGGTTCTTCAGTTCCATCTGAGGTCACCATCTGGGCAGCCGGCGTTAAGGGCAATCCTGCGATGGAGGCTTTGACGCTTCCGATTGTTGGTGGTCGACTCGAAACCGAAGAGACCGGCCAAGTAAAGAATTACCCACACATCTGGGCGGTTGGCGATGTTGTCGGCATCAAGGGCGCCAATGGCCGTCCATTGCCGATGGTTGCGCCAGTTGCGATGCAGACCGGTCGCTTTGTTGCGGATCAGATCTTGCGCGTTCACCACAAGCAGCCATTGCGTAAATTCAAATACAAGGACAAAGGATCGATGGCCACCATCGGTCGCCACAAGGCAATCGTTGAAGTGAAGAAGATTCGCTACTCCGGTGTGCTTGCCTGGTTCACCTGGCTCTTCCTGCACTTGTTCTATCTCATGGGTGGCCGTAACCGAATCGGCACCATTGCTGATTGGTTCTGGAACTACTTCACCTTCGATCGCGGCAATCGCCACATCATGGACTCGATGTAATTTGCCGTGTTAGCCGACGCTGATCCTCGCACTGGTTACATCGACCTCCGTGGTCACCAGGTCTGGACCAAAGAGTGGGAAAACAATGGCGAACCAGTCGTGCTTCTGCACGGTGGTTTAAGCAAGACTGAAGGGTTCGATTGGGCAGTCCTGCCCGCAGTTGAACATGATCACCATGTCTATGCCTATGACCGCACTGCGCATGGCCATACTGGTATTCGCGAAGGCTTTTATCATTTCGATTTTCAGACTGACGAAGCAATCGCCTTTCTTGAAGATGTCGTCAAAGGGCCAGCGCACCTGATTGGTTGGAGCGATGGAGGAATCATTTCGTTGATGGTTGCCATCAAGCGGCCAGATTTAGTGAAATCCATCGTGGCAATCGGAACGAACTATAAATACGACTGCGGGCTCAGTATCGAAGAAGGCCCCATTGAGATTTCGGACGAAGACAAGGCGTGGTTTGATGCGAACTCGCCGGATGGTTCTGCTCGGCTCAAGGAAGTTATTCAGAAAGC
>CAJAEK010000111.1 GCA_903938735.1 uncultured Actinomycetes bacterium
GATCTCGGCGTCATGATCAGTGCTTCTCACAACGCAATGCCCGATAACGGCATCAAGTTTTTCGCCAAAGGCGGAGGCAAACTTGATGACGCGCTAGAAGCAGCAATTGAAGCTCGCCTTGGTGAGCCTTGGGATCGCCCAACCGGCAATGGCGTTGGCCGCGTGGTGGATGACCAAAGCGCATACGAGCAATACATCTATCACTTGCTTGGTTCATTAAAGACCTCTCTGCATGGAATCAAAGTTGTTGTCGACTGCGCGAATGGCGCATCCTCTGAAGTTGCACCCGCTGTTTATCGTCGCGCTGGTGCTGAAGTCATCGCTATTCACAACACCCCCAACGGGTGGAATATCAACGATGGTTGCGGCTCTACCCACATGGACGATTTGATTGCTGAAGTAAAGAAGCAAGGCGCCGACCTTGGAATTGCCCACGATGGCGATGCCGATCGTTGCCTCGCGGTGGATGCAAATGGCAACGTTATTGATGGCGATTTCATTTTGGCCATCCTGGCTTCCCACATGAAGGTTCCTGCCGTTGTTGGAACCGTTATGTCGAACCTTGGATTCGTAAAGGCGCTGGAAGCGATGAATATCAAGGTCGAGAAGACTGCGGTCGGCGATCGCTATGTGCTTGAAAATATGTTGGCGAATAACCATGTCTTGGGCGGCGAACAATCCGGCCACATCATCATGCGCGAACATGCAAACACCGGCGATGGTGTCTTGACCGCACTGCAGCTGATGCAGGTCATGGCTGCTACTAAGAAGCCGCTTGCAGAACTCGCTTCTGTGATGAAGCGATTCCCACAAGTTTTGGTTAACGTGAAAGACGTCGATAAGTCGAAGCTTGATACAGCGGAGAAAATCGCCGCATCCATCGCGGCTCACGAAGCTGCACTCGGAAATAGCGGTCGCGTACTCGTGCGCGCATCCGGCACTGAATCTTTAGTTCGCGTTATGGTTGAGGCAGAAGATTTGGCCCAAGCGGAGAAGATTGCGGCGGATATCGCCGAGATCGTGAAGAGCGAGCTTAAGTAATTATGTGCGGAATTGTTGGTTACACCGGTAAAGAGAGTGCGCTATCGCCTGTTCTCGAAGGTTTGCGTCGACTGGAATATCGCGGATACGACTCTGCTGGAATCGCGCTTGTTGTTAAAAAGGGCGATCCACTCTGGTTAGAGAAGCGGGCCGGCAAGCTCGGCAACTTAGAAAGTATTTTGGATTCTGTCCCCGAATCCCACAGCGGCATCGGCCACACTCGTTGGGCGACCCATGGTGGACCAACCGATGTAAACGCTCACCCACACGTGGATAACGAGGGCAAGCTAGCACTGATTCACAACGGCATCATCGAAAATTACGTCGAACTTAAAGCGATGCTCACCGCACGAGGACATATCTTCAAGTCTGAGACAGATACTGAATCTGTTGTGCATTTACTGAGCGATGCCCGCAAGGCTCACAACGGAGATCTAGCAGCAGCAATGCGCGAAGTCTGTGGCGAGCTGCGCGGATCCTTCACTTTGCTGGCAGTTCACTCAGATGAGCCAGGGCGAATCGTGGGCGCTCGTCGCAATTCACCATTGGTGGTCGGAGTTGGCGATGGTGAGAACTTCTTGGCATCCGATGTCTCGGCATTTATTGCCCATACCAAGCGCGCGCTGGAACTCGGCCAAGATGAGGTTGTCGACATCACCGCGGATTCAATCGTTATTACAGATTTGGCCGGCACAGTCTTGCCGCATCGCGAATACGAAATCTCCTGGGACGCTTCCGCTGCAGAGCGCGGGGGATACGCGCACTTTATGTTGAAGGAAATCTACGAACAACCCAAGTCAATCGCCGATACGTTGATTGGTCGTACTGCAGGGCTCGACGCATCGATTACCGCTGGCATTGACCTGCAAGGAATTGAGAAGGTTGTCATTATTGGTTGCGGCACTGCCTATAACGCAGGCTTAGTGGGCAAATACGCAATTGAGAAGTGGGCAAACATCTCGGTGGATGTCGAGCTCGCTTCGGAATATCGCTATCGCGAGCCAAGCGTGGATAACAAAACGTTGTTGATTCCGATTTCACAGTCCGGTGAAACCATGGATACCTTGATGGCGATGCGTTATGCACGCGAGAAGGGCGCACGAGTTTTCTCGGTCTGTAACACCAACGGTTCGACGATCCCGCGCGAATCTGATGCAGTTTTGTATACCCACGCTGGTCCAGAAATCGCAGTGGCATCAACCAAGGCATTCACGGCGCAGCTGGTCGCGATGTATTTGCTCGCACTTCACCTAGGCAAAGTCCGCGGATTTATCAGCGCCGATCTCGAGAATGAGATTGAGCGCGAGCTGACTGACTTGCCTGGCAAGGTGGAACAAGTATTGGAAACTGTTGAGCCGCTTCGCGCATTGACTCGTCAATTCAAAGATGCGACCTCGGTGCTCTTCTTGGGACGCCATGTTGGATTTCCCACCGCGCTCGAAGGCGCGCTGAAGCTGAAGGAACTGGCGTATATGCACGCCGAAGGCTTTGCTGGTGGCGAGTTGAAGCACGGTCCAATCGCGCTGATTGATCAGGGAACACCAGTTGTCGCGATCATGCCGACCGAGAATTCGTTGTTGGCGGAGAAGATGGCCAGCAATATTCAGGAAGTGAAGGCGCGTGGCGCAATCATTATTGCCATCGCGGATGCACCGCTCGCATCGGCCGATCACTTGATCCGCATCCCCAAGACACACGAATTTTTGCAACCAGTATTAGCGGTTGTGCCGCTGCAAGTTATCTCCTATGAGATGGCGATTGCGCGTGGCAACGACGTGGACCAACCACGTAACCTCGCTAAATCAGTCACGGTGGAATAATGGCTTGGATTACTACCGATCCGGTTCGTCGCGCAGAAATGAAGCGCGCAATCTGGCAATCGCTAGCGTTATTCGTTGGTTTTCTGATCACAACTGAGCAAGTACTCACGAAGAGTTGGTTGTTTCGGGTCGATCACCATATCGTCGCGATGAAACATCACACCTTTCGTGGCATGTCTAGCCATGCGCTCTTAGCGATGGATGATTTGGGTCTGCGTTGGTTTACCGCGACCGTGTTGATTACATCCGCAATTTTGATTGGCTGGCGCTTTAAGTCGTTTCGCCCATTCAATCTTTCGGTTCTTGCGTTACTCGCGCTTAATGGCGTCGTGGGAATTTCTAAGATTCTCTTCGGTCGCACCAAGCCCCGGTTGCA
>CAJAEK010000112.1 GCA_903938735.1 uncultured Actinomycetes bacterium
CGCGGTTTATTGCTTCGTTGTGGGTATCGCCCGCCTCATCAAGTTTAACTAGTTTCAGCTGGCATATTCAGGCTAGAGGTTGTGGGCGTCCGCAACTGCTTTGTAGAGCACCTTGCCGTCGTGCACGTTGAGACCACGCTCGAGCGCTGGATCATCGGCGCACGCTTGTTCCCAACCCTTGTTCGCTAACGCGAGTGCGTACTTGATGGTGGCGTTAGCAAGCGCGGCGGTTGATGTCGCTGGGACAGCGCCCGGCATATTCGCTACGCAGTAATACAACGAATTGTGAACCGCATACGTTGGATCGGCGTGGGTCGTCGGGCGAGAACCTTCGAAGCATCCACCTTGGTCAATCGCGACATCTACCAAGACGCTGCCTGGCTTCATCTTCGCCACCAACGCATCGGTGACCAGCTTTGGTGCCTTTGCGCCATGGACGAGTACGGCACCAATGACGAGATCGGCATCCAACAACTGATTTTCAATTTCGTATGCAGAAGACGCGAGAGTTTTTACGCGGCCCTCGAATTGATCATCAATCTGGCGAAGACGGTTGAGGTCAACGTCGAGGATGGAGACATCCGCACGCATTCCCACGGCCATGGCTGCGGCCGAAACTCCAACCACGCCGCCACCGAGTACAACCACTTTGCCGGGCTTCACGCCGGGCACGCCACCGAGCAGAACACCGCGGCCACCATTCGGCTTCTGCAGCGTTGCCGCACCGACTTGAATCGACATACGGCCAGCGACTTCAGACATCGGTGCAAGCAACGGCAGTTGACGATTGAGTTCCACGGTTTCGAATGCAATTGCGGTGATGCCGCTCTTCATGATGGCTTCAGTACATTCACGCGATGCGGCTAAGTGAAGATAGGTAAAGAGTGTCTGACCCTTACGCATACGTGGATATTCCGCCGCGATCGGTTCCTTCACTTTAATAATCAGATCGGCCTTCGCCCAAACGTCATCCGCACTCTGCAAGACTTGCGCGCCGGCGGCGATGTAGTCGGCGTCACTGATGGCGGATCCAACTCCAGCATTGGTCTCTACATAAACGGTGTGGCCATTAGTAACCAGCGAGTGCACGCCCGAAGGTGTGGCCGAAACGCGGAATTCATTATTTTTAATCTCTTTTGGGATACCTACGATCATGGTTCGGATATTACTCCTAAAGATGCGCAGACTTTTGGATGCAAATCTCGCCGCATTTCACGGAAGCTGAGCGGTGGCCAGCCCGCGGCATACACCCGGCGCAACAGCTTGGCCATCGGATATTTCGAATCATCCTCTAGCGCTCGGTCGAGCGCGCGCAACGCAAGGTCCATATCTCCCATTTCGTAACACGTAGCCGAAAAGAGAGTTGCAACCGGCGCAACGAAGTGCGCGGGAGTTATTTGAAGCATTGAACGCCAAAGTGACCATAAGAGTTCGATGTTCTCTTCGGTGGTAATTCCCATCGCAAAGTCACGAACTTGTAAGTCGTGCAGGCGTACTAGAACCAGCGCTAGCAATTTCTTGTCGTGCAGCACTCCGCTATGCGCGTACTCGATTGCGAGCTGGTTGACTGCGAGCGCGCCTTCACGTTGGAGAAAGGGCACGTTATCGCTGGTGTAGTTGATGGGATGAATAGATTTGAGCGCCTTTTTGAGCTCGGCATCGGTGCCTAGATAGGAAAGTGCATCAGGTAGGTCATTGGAAGAAGTAA
>CAJAEK010000113.1 GCA_903938735.1 uncultured Actinomycetes bacterium
GTGTGCCCGCTGCCTTCGCGGGTTGTGAAATCGTTAATACGGTAATCAGATTAAGTAGCAGCGCAGCAAGAATCCAGCGAACAATCCGCGCTGATTGATTAAACATTTTAAATTAGGAGTTAATGCCCTCGGGCGCTTCAAACCCGCACGCCTTGTGAGCGCCGTCGCACCATGGTTTTTCCTTGGATTGACCGCAACGGCACAGCGAGAAGTCACTCTTGGATTCGATCACATTGCCGTCGGCATCAACGATGTCGACGGTGCCTTTGATGCGGATGGAACCGTTCTCTTTCAAACGGATCTGTACGCGCTCGTTCTCGCTCATGCTTATCTCCTATTCGAGATAGTCGCGTAGTTTTTGCGAACGCGATGGGTGGCGAAGCTTGGACATGGTCTTGGATTCAATCTGACGAATACGCTCGCGAGTGACTCCATACACCTTGCCAATTTCATCCAACGTCTTTGCCTGTCCATCGGACAAACCAATACGCATCATGATGACGCCCTTTTCGCGCTCCGACAAAGTATCCAAAACTTCATGGAGCTCTGCCTGAAGCGTGGTGAACAAGACGTGCTCGCCTGGTTCGATCGCTTCGGAATCTTCAATCAAATCACCAAACTCTGAATCGCCTTCTTCTCCGAGCGGAGTGTGCAGCGAAATTGGCTCGCGACCATACTTCTGAACTTCGACAACCTTCTCAGGTGTCATATCAAGTTCTTTAGCCAACTCTTCTGGGGTCGGTTCGCGACCAAGATCTTGCAACATCTGGCGCTGAACACGAGCCAACTTGTTGATGACTTCAACCATGTGAACCGGAATACGAATGGTGCGGGCCTGGTCTGCCATCGCACGGGTGATCGCCTGGCGAATCCACCATGTTGCATAGGTCGAGAACTTGTAGCCCTTTGTGTAGTCGAACTTCTCGACCGCACGAATCAAGCCCAAGTTGCCTTCCTGGATCAAGTCCAAGAACAACATACCGCGGCCGGTGTAACGCTTTGCTAGCGATACAACCAAGCGGAGGTTCGCTTCAAGCAAGTGGTTCTTTGCGCGGCGACCAATAAGGACGAGCTGCTCGTACTCACGCTTGAGCTTCTTATCCATTTTCTTATCGGTAGCAAGCTTCTCTTCGGCGAACAAACCGGCTTCAACCTCGAGCGACAACTTCACTTCGAGCTCAGCGTTCAACAATGGCACGCGGCCAATCAGCTTCAGGTAATCCTTTACTGGGTCAGCGGTAGCGCCCGCAGTCATCACCGTCTGAGCAGGAGCATCATCTTCCTCAGAATCCTTGATGGTGAAGGCGTTCTCTTCGTTGGTGGATTCCTCCGCCACGTTAACAACGCGGATCTCGCTTTCCTTCTCTTCGTCAGCGATGATCTCTTTTACTTCTTCAACAAGAGTTTCAATATCTTCTAGCTCGACATCTTCGAGCTCAACTTCTTCGCCATCAATCTTGACGACCATTGGCTTTCCGCCCTTGGTTGTCGCAGCCGGAGTTGCAGCAGGAGCTGACTGGCCAAGTTCGGCTAAGCGACGTGCTTCGAGCTCTGCCTTGGTCGGAAATAATTTGCGGCCAGCGGACTTCTTCTCTTCTTTTGCTTGTGCCTCGGAAGCTTGCGCTAACTTGCGCGCTTCAAGCTCTGCCTTGGTAGGAAATAAACGTGGGCCTGCGCTCTTCTTCACTGCCTTCTTCGCAGTTACTTTTTTCGCAGGTGCTTTCTTTACGGATGCGGTCGCCTTCTTTGCAACAACCTTCTTAGCGGCTGTCTTCTTCGTCGCCTTTTTGGGCGCACTTGTTCCAGGCACAGATCATCCTTTGGCTTGTCTGACTTCTCTTAGGAGCCAGCGAAACTTGCTTACCCATATTATAAATTGTCCACAGGCCCAATTGCACATCGGCGCACGTGTTCCACACGGTAAAACCCTCGACTTCAGGTTCCTATTCCCCGTTTAGCCCTTGTTTCTCGCCAGCCCAATCTCAATCGCTCGTGCCACCACTCGGCCGACCTCTTCCACCTCAATCAGGAAGCCATCGTGGCCAAAATCTGACTTAATCGTGACCAACGGCTCCGCGCCAGGCACCAACTCCACAATCTCCTCCTGTAGCCGGGTTGGAAAGAGGCGATCGGTATCAATCGAGACGACGATGACCGGAATCGTGATGCTGGCCAACGCAGCCGCTACCCCACCGCGGTCGCGCCCCACGTCGTGAGAATTCATCGCCTCAGTAAGCGCGATATACGTGTTCGCATCAAAACGCTTCGCCAACTTGTCGGCCTGATGGTCGAGATAGGACTCAACCGCGTAGCGGCCGGTCTCATCGCCTTGAAGCTCGCGACCAAAACGAACATCCATTTCGGTCTCGGTGCGATAGGTCAGGTGCGCGATTCGCCGCGCGATACCCATACCGTCAATCGGGCCGCGTTCGCCTTCGTAATAATCTCCACCGCGATAATTCGCATCGCTCTTAATCGCCCGAATCTGCACGGATGCCGAACCAATCTGATCACCAGTCGCCACGGCTGACGAACCTATCGTGCAAATGGCGTTCACCCGATCCGGATGGTCAATCGCCCATTCCAAAGCACGCATACCGCCCAGTGACGGTCCAACTGCCAAGATGTAATGCGAAATACCCAGCAAATCCGTCAGCGCAATCTCTGCCTTGACCATGTCGCGAATCGTTACATTCGGAAAACGTGAACCCCACCGCTTTCCATCTGGAGCAATTGATGACGGACCAGTGCTGCCTTGGCAACCGCCAATCACGTTGGGGCACATCACAAAATATTTACTGGTATCAATCGGCAACCCTGGTCCGACCATCGATGGCCACCATCCAGGCACATCAGACCAACCAGTCATGGCGTGATTAATAAAAATCGCATTATCGCCGGCGGCATTGAGTTCGCCCCAGGTTTGATACGCGATCGTGACATCCGGCAAAA
>CAJAEK010000114.1 GCA_903938735.1 uncultured Actinomycetes bacterium
AAAGGCCTTTCACGCCTCACCCGCGAAAAGTGTGATGTCATCCTTTCGATACCGATGCAGACTGAAGTTGAATCACTGAACGCCAGCGTGGCAACAGCGGTGGTTCTCTACAAGGTTGCCGAGAGCAGAGCTCAATAAGCACATGACATTTCGTCGTTACATCGCCATCGGAGATTCCTTCACCGAAGGAATGTGTGACGATGTAGTCAACGGCGAATTCCGTGGCTGGGCAGATCGAGTCGCGGATGTGTTGGCGGTTGCTCAACCGGGTTTTGAATATGCCAACTTGGCCGTCCGCGGCAAGTTGTTGCACCAAGTCATTACCGAACAGATACCGGCAGCAATCACCATGGCATCCGGCAAAGAAACGCTGATTACTTTTCACGCCGGAGCTAACGATGTACTGCGCCCGAAATATAAATCGGAGGTTGCGTTCGCCGAATATCGCGAAGCGGTACAAAAGTTGACCGCTACCGGTGCCACCGTGGCTCTCTTCACTGTCATCGAAACCGTCGATGGCAAAGGCAAGACCGCTGATATGTGGGTGGAGCGTTTCACTGAATTCAATAAGAATGTTCGCGCGGTTGCGAAAGAGTTCGGCGCGGTATTGGCTGAAGCCCAACAAGCTCCGTGGTTGGCCGACCGCCGATTCCTTGCGGTCGATCGCCTGCACTTGAATACCGAAGGCCATTGGCGCATGTCCCAGGCCGTTCTAGAAATGCTCGATTATCCATTTGATTCCGCTTGGCGCATTCCGTTGCCACCGGCAAAAAAGAAGAGCGGGCTGCGTAAGACGATTGAAAATGTGTACTGGATTTTTATCTTTGTTCTGCCATGGATCTGGCGCCGATTACGCGGTCGGTCTTCGGGAGATGGTCGTTCGCCGAAATATCCGACGTTACGTCCGTGGCGTAATTAGCTCTTTTTGCTCTCCGGAATCAGAATACGTTTCAGTAAATCAATATTTTCGGCACAGATACCGGCACCTCGAACCACTGCGTTCAGTGGGTCTTCGGCGATGATCACCGGCATGCCAGTCTCTTGTCGCATCCGTTCTGCCAGACCATGAAGTAACGCGCCACCGCCAGCAATTACAACACCGTTACGCGATAGATCCGAGACCAAATCTGGGGGAGTCTCTTCGAGTGTTGCTTTAACGGCAGCAATAATTTTGTTAACTTGTTCTTCGATTGCGACGCGAACTTCCTTGGCGTCGACTTCGATATCTTTCGGCAAGCCAGTCATCAAATCGCGGCCGCGAATCCGGGCGCGCGCATTATCGGCGCTCTTATGGACAGATCCGATTGACATCTTTAATTCTTCAGCGGTGCGATCACCAATAGCAAGCGAATGAGTGTTCTTAATGTGATTGACGATTGCTTCATCGATGGCGTCGCCACCCACGCGAATCGAGCGAGATGTCACGATTCCACCGAGTGAAATAACCGCGACATCGGTTGTGCCACCACCGATATCAACAATCATCGATCCCATTGGTTCTTGAATCGGAAGTCCGGCGCCAATCGCGGCAGCCATTGGTTCTTCCATGATGTAGACCTTGCGCGCACCTGCAGCGTATGCGGCATCTTTGATCGCGCGATGTTCGACTGATGTGACCACTGGTGGAACAGCAATAACAACGATGGGTTTAGAGAAAATCCGACGACTTCCAGCCTTCTCCATAAAAGTACGAAGCATGCGTTGTGCATTTTCAAAATCGGCAACGACGCCATCCTTCAGTGGACGGATGGAAACGATGTTGTCTGGTGTGCGGCCCACCATGCTGCGGGCATCAGCTCCAACAGAAACAACTTGACCGTTATCTTTGTTGATGCAGATAACGCTTGGTTCATTTAAAACCACACCTTGAAACGCACGATAGATGACGGTGTTGGCGGTGCCTATGTCGATAGCGAGGTCATGCCCAAATGGATTTTTCATCTGTGAACTCGCTATCAACGGCGTAACTGAAGGGAGTCCTAGGGTATTCCGCCCACCCTCGCGCTGTGAAGAGTGGTGGGGTGAGATAAAGGGTGGTCTCGGTTCGCTTGGTTTTCACCTTTTGTTCACCAACCTAGGAGAATATGAGGCATGCCTTCCCAGGAATTCCCGATTCTGAGCAAAGACCCGCGGGCGACGCTGGTCGATCGCGAGCTCTCGTGGCTGGCCTTTAACGAGCGTGTGCTCGAGCTAGCCGAAAATCCAGATACGCCACTTTTGGAGCGCTGCCGGTTCCTAGCAATCTTTTCATCAAATCTCGATGACTTCTTCATGATTCGAGTCGCAACTCTAAAGCGGAAACTAGAAAGTGGCGTCACCAAGCCGAATACCGCTGGCTACACGCCGTCGCAATTGATGACCGCGCTTTCATTAAAGACGCAAGAGTTGATCCAACGACAGACAC
>CAJAEK010000115.1 GCA_903938735.1 uncultured Actinomycetes bacterium
ATCCATCAAGAGAACTTGCGGACGCACTGCGAGCGAACGGGCAATACAGAGGCGTTGTTGTTGTCCGCCGGAGAGCGCTCCACCGTGGGTGTTAAGGCGATCCTTTACCTCTGACCACAAACCTGCGCGCTCCAAGCACTCCTGAAGCAAATCATCTTTGTTCTCGGCCTTGAGTTGAGCCAACTTCAATCCAGCCAGAACATTTTCCGCAATTGTCATCGAAGGGAATGGGTTTGGCTTCTGGAAGACCATGCCGACCTTCAAGCGAATCTTGGTGACATCAACACCCGGTGCGTACACATCTTCGCCATTAAGCAAAACTTCACCGGCCATTGCTGCGCCAGGGATGAATTCGTGCATTCGGTTCAAGGTGCGGATGAACGTTGATTTGCCGCAACCCGATGGGCCAATGAGAGCAGTAACAGTGCCAGGCCAGAAATCGAGAGAGACGTTTGCAAGCGCGTGCTTCTCGCCGAACCAGGCGTGAACGCCGCGCGCTTCGAGACCTACGCCCATGGCGTTGTTGCCAGGCGCTTTGGCTACTTTCGTTCCAGCAATTTGTGACAACGATGAAGTTGCTGTCTCGTTCATTTCGTCTCCCTTTTTGGTGCTATCAAAATTTTGTGAATCTTCAGTGTTGTCGCCGATCATGCTTACTTACCGACCTTTCGATTGCCGAGGTAACGCGCTAGACCGAACAAAACAAGTACGAGAACGAGGAGCACCAAAATGCCCGCCCATGCACGAGTTACAGATTCTGGAGTTCCCTGGGTAAAGCCCTTCCAGATGTAATACGGCAACGAGCCCATAGGGCCGTGGAACATATTGGCGTTCTTAGTATCGCCGCCACCGGTCAGCAAAACAAGAGGTGCTGTCTCTCCGGCAATACGAGCGACGCCCAAAATCATCGCGGTAATCAAACCGCTTCGGGCAGCCGGGACGACAACCATCGCAACGGTGCGCCATTGGGTGCCACCGAGCGCGACGCCAGCCTCGCGCAAGTCGCCAGGAATAAGGAGAAGCACTTCTTCCGAGGCGCGAGCGACGGTGGGAATCATGAGAATAGCGAGAGCGAGTGAGCCCTCTACGCCGTTGTACTGCTTGGTCATCGGATAGACAATCGCAGCCAATATAAACAAGCCAGCGACAATCGATGGAACGCCTGACATTGCTTGAACCAAGAAACGAATCGGGCGAGCGAAACGACCGTTGATTTCAGTGAGGTAAATCGCGGTCAAGATTCCGACGGGAACTGACAAAACAATTGCAAAAACAACCAGTAGTGCGGTGCCGAGCATCGCGTGCAACAAGCCACCGTGTGCAACCGGATCGGTATAAGTCGCTGAGTGCATATCGGTGGTAAACAAAGTCCAGTGAAGACCCTTGTGGCCACGAATCCAAACTGTTGCGAGAATGGAAACGATTGGCATCACCGCAATAATGATTGCCGCGGTCACAAAGCCTCGGAAAATGCTGTCTTTGCCAGCAGCGCTACCACGCTTGATGTAGTTAAAAGCGAAGTCAATAACGATAAAGGCTAGGAAGAAAATTGCAACGTAGGCAAGCTTGCCCTTTAGTGGTGTCACAGCAACCAAAATGAACGATGCGAGCGCAGCGCCAAGAAACAGCAGCGCAGTTTCAACGCGATCCTTGGGTGAAGCAGCCCATGGTTGACGAGGTTTCGGAGTCGCGATTGCCGGAACAATAATGTCGTTAGCCATTAGCGACCCTTCTTCGAGCGCGAAACGATGACGGTCGCCAGCGAATTAACTAGCAGAGTCACAAGGAAGAGCACCAGGCCGGCGGCCATCAGCGCCTTGACCTCTGATGGGCTGGCTTCACCGAACTTCGCGAGAATCATCGAGGCAACGTTTCCACCCGCACTAATAAGCACGTGGAAGTTAACTTTGTAGACGATATTCAAAACGGTATAAACCGCAACGGTTTCGCCCATCGCACGACCAAGTCCCAGCATCGCGCCACCGACGATTCCGGAGCGCGCATAAGGGAAGGCAACCGCACGGATCATCGCCCACCGTGTAGCGCCTAGTGCGTATGCGGCTTGAATGCGATCTAGTGGAGTCTGCGAAAAGATTTCACGTGAGATGGATGTGACAATCGGAATAATCATGATTGCTAGAACGAGGCCAGCGATAAATGGTGAGCGAGAGAAGTACGGAACTTCCATCTTGAAGAACGGGATAAAGCCCAAATACTTATGGAGAAGTTTGGCCCAATATTCAGCGCTGTTCTCGAGAATGAAGAAGCCCCATAATCCAAAGAGGATTGAAGGGAATGCTGCCATCAAGTCGATCATGGTGACCATGATTTTCTTTATAGCGTTTGGCGCATAGAAGGTTAAGTAGATTGCGGCTCCGACAGAAAGCGGAACGCCGACCAAGATTGCGATTGTTGCGACAACCAAAGTGCCGACAAGCATCGCGGCAATTCCGAATTGTGATTTGTGGAGATCAACAACTCCTGCGTCGTTCTGCACCGCTTGCCAGTTGCTTCCTGTTAAGAAATGGATGCCTTGAGCTTTAAGAGTGGCGTAACCTTCGAAAAGAAGGAAGCCGAGAATTAAGCCAAGAACGACGAGTGATGAGAGACCGCCACCTGTAACAACACCACGAAATACTTTGTCGGAGAAACGCGGCTTGGTTGTAATCTCGCGCTTCGCCGGGGTCGCTCCGTTATACGCGCCAGGCTTGGGCTCAATGAGGGTTGAGGACATGGGGTGAAGTTTTCCCCCGACTCAGGTTTTTTACCTTATTAAAAGGTTACGAGAAGGTGAACGAGCGGTGAAATCACGCGGAGCGAGCGCCCCTGCGGTCAGTTACCCTTCGTGTATGGCAGCTGACTCCCCCAACTTGATTTGGGTTGATTGCGAGATGACCGGTCTCGACCTTAATAAAGATGTATTAGTTGAGATCGCGGTGCTGGTCACCGATTCCCAGCTCAATGTCTTGGGCGAGGGCGTGGATCTGGTGATTCGGGCGAGCGCCGAACAGATTGCTGGCATGAACGACTTCGTCCGTGAGATGCACACGGCATCCGGATTGATTACCGAGATTCCTAACGGCGTGGAGCTCGAAGCGGCCGAGGCCCAGATTCTGGAATACGTCACCAAGTACGCCCCAGGCGCAGGCAAGTCTCCGCTGGCTGGCAACTCGGTTTACGTTGATCGTGGATTTATTGCGCGCGACCTGCCGGCATTCAATGATTACCTGCATTACCGAACCGTGGATGTCTCCTCCATCAAGGAGTTGGCCCGCCGCTGGTATCCCAAGGTCTACTTCAGCGCCCCCAAGAAGACCGGCAACCACCGCGCGCTGGGCGATATCCGCGATTCCATCGACGAGCTGGATTATTACCGCTCAAGTATCTTCATCCCCGCCTAGATTTCGGCACTCCTGCCCCGTGCCGTATCATTGGGCATCCATGGTGGTCGTAGCTCAGCTGGTAGAGCACTCGGTTGTGGTCCGAGATGTCGCGGGTTCGAGCCCCGTCGATCACCCCAGTTTTTAATTACCTGAACGGGGAACCTTTTGACCAAGCCAATGATTTTCGATGTGGTCATCGAAATCCCTGCGGGCAGCCGCAACAAGTACGAGATCAATCACGACACCGGTGAGGTTCGACTTGATCGCATGCTTTTCACTGCGACTCGTTTCCCTCACGACTACGGTTTCGTTAAGCACACACTTTCTAACGACGGCGATCCGCTTGATGCACTGGTGATGTTGGATGAGCCAACATTTCCTGGCTGCGTAGTTTCCTGTCGCGTTATCGGAATGTTCCGTATGACAGATGAAAAGGGTGGCGATGACAAGCTTCTCTGCGTTGCTGCTGGCGATATTCGCAAGAATGGATTGCAAGACCTTGCCGATGTTCCTCACTACGAGTTGGACGAAATCAAGCACTTCTTCGAGGTCTACAAGACATTGGAGCCGGGCAAGGAAGTCCACGGCGGAGATTGGGTTGGCCACGATCCAGCACAGGCTGAAATTGAGGCGTCCTACGAGCGTTACAAGAAGAAGAACG
The DNA here is from genome assembly GCA_903938735.1 of uncultured Actinomycetes bacterium. Taxonomy (GTDB): domain Bacteria; phylum Actinomycetota; class Actinomycetes; order Nanopelagicales; family Nanopelagicaceae; genus AAA044-D11. Next base: position 4,045 of record CAJAEK010000115.1, read on the forward strand.
AGCTTATTTAGTTAGATTTCCAGAGCCTCACACGCGGGGGTTGGGGTTTTTGCCCCGCTTCCCCCGCGCTGATAGGGTCTGACCTTGCAGTAAAGCAGTACAACTTCATATATCCCGCGTTGTTAGCTCAGTTGGTAGAGCAGGTGACTCTTAATCACCGGGTCGGGGGTTCGAGTCCCTCACAACGCACTTATGGGCAGGTGATTTTCGCCTGATTATCTCTACAATTAAGCCATTGTCGAGTCGCTGATTACGAACCGCTCCTAGCTTCTACTCTTCAAGATGTGAGGAGATGTCGCTAATGTCCGATTCGCAAGACGACATCTACAGCGACGATCCAGCTGATACGCCGACAATTCCAGCAAAGAGGAAACTCTCGGCAATCCTTGCTTCCCTAACACTGCTCATCGGTGGCACTTATTTTGTGCAGACAACCCTCGCGTCGAACATTTCCATCAATTCGGGACAGATTGAATTCGGCCAAGGTGCGACTGTGACAACGGCCTGCACAGGTTCAAGTACTTTGACGGTTACTCCGAGCGCGTCATTTGTTAACGCTTCGGGTAGTGGCTCCCATTATTTTTCATCTTTTACGGTCTCAAATATTCCGAATACTTGCTACGGCGTCGATTTCACAATCAAGGCCTATGGCAACAGCGGCAACACCCCGCTTTCGATTTTCAACACAAACTCAACAAATGCAGTTATCTACGACAATGGTGGAACATTCATCGCGGGGGCAGGCGGCACTGGCCTCACCGTCAGTAGTAGCTCTGGATCTTTTACGGCTACCTTCGCTTCTCCAGTTGCACTGGCAACTGCCGTCTTTAAGTTGACGCTAGAGAGCGGACCGCACACAGCCAGCACTTATAACGTCGGGGACGTGGGCCCAGGCGGCGGAATCATTTTTTATAAGGATCTAGCAGGATTTAGCTGTGGTCCCACATTTAGCTCAACTGGCTCTCCCTCCGGAGGTCTCTGCAATTATCTAGAAGTTGCGCCAAGCACCTGGATTACGCCGGCAGATTCAACCACTGTCTTGCTGAATCCACGAAATGACACAGTACAAATCAGCGGTGTTCGACTAGACCCAACGACCGTCTATGACGCAGCTGACGTTGGCCTTGGCTACAAGAATTCACTTGCTTTCCGCGCTGACTACAGAGCCATTGCCAACACTGGTATTCGATATATCCGGGATTACAACGGGGGATCACTGAGCGATTGGTACCTGCCAGACTCAACAGAGTTAAACATACTTGTTTACTGGTCCAAGGGATTAACTCCGGTGCTCAACACGCGGTGTTCATCCTCTGCCGCGATAATCAACGGCAACTTTAATTCGAGCTATTACTACTACAGCTCTTCACAAACAGGCTCTAGTCCTTTTTCTGCTTACATCCAGGCTTTCAGTAACGGAGGCGTTACTACAAATCAATGGAGCGATGCGGGTATGCGAGTGCGCCCGATTAGAGCCTTCTAAGACTTCAAGAGAGGCGTCGAAGTCGTTACGCGTAGCCGCGGCTTTAGCGAACCGTTAATCGAGCTACAGGCGATACGGTCAACGCCGGCGCCGTAGACGGAAGGTAGTTGGTGTTGCTTGGCACGAATGTAGCGCTCAATATGACATACCCATGAACTGATGGTTTCCAAGAGCATGTCGCAGTCGTCGTAACCGAACTTATGCCAACGCATCCTGGAATTTTTTTTCCATTTGCAAAAAATTGTACTTTCCCGACGGAACCCGTACTAGTAAACGTAGCAATCAAATTGATCGGAATCCGGAAATAGACTTGCGATGAGGCCAACGCGAGAGAAACGCTTGTGTTCGCTTGAGGAAACGTGATACTCGTTAAACTACTCATACTGGAACTCAGATAGTTCGTACCATCGCCTATTGCCGTAACACCTAACTTATAAGTGTTATTCGGAGAGATTGTTAGGGAAACGGGACTAAGAATCTGACTTTGGCTTGCAGTTCCAGTCTCTATGAGGGTCACCCCGTCCGATGCGTAAACTGATATCAAATAGCTAGATGCGTTGGTGTCGTTAGTCGGCAGTTTTGCTCCTACGTGAGTGCCATCAATTTGGTTTAACGTCAAAGGCGATGGAGTTGAGAGAGTCGGGGTAATCGTTCCCCCAATAAACTTCATATTTAAATGGTTGAGACCCATAGTAAACGAGCTTCCTCGCCCGGGCCAAGACCAGATGAAGTTTGAAGAAGATGAATACCAACTAAAGGAATTTGAGTACGACGGCGTATTTGTGTCATAGCAGTCATAACCACCCCCGGTTGTCGTAAAGACCGCGAAGTATATTGTTCCGTTGACCGGCGTGAAAGATCCTGAGAAAGTTTCATTCACGTAATTGTTAGTTGCGCTCTGCACACCCGAAACACTTGAGTATGTGAAAGTTGCTAGGAGTGAACTTAAGTCAACGGACAGTCCAGAGCCGGAGCTTGAATATATTTTGATTGCGTCACCAGCATTGACATGGTCGGTGGTGAGTGCAATTTGAATGGACGTTATGCCTAGTGTTCCACCAATAAAAGCTTGCCCATAATTATTTCCAGCAGGGGAGGCTAAAATTCCACATTGAGTTCCAGATATTGAATCTATTACGTTTGAAGTGGCGGCTACCGCCATCTGGGGCTGAAAAATTAACCGGAAAATTTCCAATAGCACCAAGATCACAACAGCACTCATGTGGCGAAATTGGAACAATCGTTGTCTTGCTTTCCCAGCATTTACCTCGACCACACTAGAAACTTTACCCTAAAATACATATAAGCCTCTAGCAGGGCTATCTTTGCTTTGGTGGGCTAAGTGCAGCCAACCATTTCACAAATTTTCGCACGGTTCTGGTGCTGAACTTTAAACGTGCCACGTTGCTTAACTTTTCCCGGCACTCTCAGTATCTTTTACCCATGAACAAAATC
>CAJAEK010000116.1 GCA_903938735.1 uncultured Actinomycetes bacterium
AGCAGCTCAACTCGGTAATCGTCACGTTGGGCGCAGGCTTACGTGGGTATTTGAGCAAAATTTCTGATGAGATTTATCCCGAGGCCAGAAATCCCACCAATCAACACAAATCCATGGTTGCGGTCGCGGATGCGCTATTAGCCGACGGTGCTGCACCTAGTGCTTTCACTCAATGGAGCCAATCCCCCATCCAAGGAATTGCAGCTCGCATCATGATCAACGATCTGACCCGCACGGCGCTCTTTGGTCCGAGCCTTGCGATGGTGCGCAACACCGCACCATTCCATCCCGAGATCGCCGCAATCGTTGAGTCAGCGCACCAACGCGGCGAAGTCGTCTATATCCTTGCGATCGACGGACTTGCCTACGGAGTCGTCACACTTTCGCACGCCCTACGCGAGGTCCTGTAGCAGTTTTTGCAAAAACTGCTTTGAATAGCTATTCGGAGTTAGAGCTCGATCCAGCCTTGCGGCATAAGTTCATCGACCTTCTCTGGACCCCATGTGCCCTTGAAGTATGGATAGACCGGAACTTCGCCGTGGATGATTGGCTCCAGAATTCGCCAGGTCTCGAGTACTGAATCGATACGCGCAAAGCGCATGTGATCGCCTGCCATTGCAGCGCGCAATAACCGCTCATAAGCTTCTTGGCGATCGCCAAGTGCAGCACTGAATTCAACGTTGAGCTGAACTGGAAGCGTCTCGAGCTTATCGCCCGGTGCCTTCGCCATCAGTTCGATATCTACACCGTCATTCTTTCCGAGACGGAAACGCAGCACGTTTGGTGAACCAGCTTGGCTCTCTGCAAAGAGCATTCGTGGTGGTTGCTTAAATTCCACGATAACTTCAAGAACGGTCTCTTTCAGGTTCTTGCCGGTGCGCATGTAGAACGGAACGCCCGCCCAGCGCCAGTTGTCTACGTGGACAACAGCAGCGACGAAGGTCTCGGTGGTCGAACCGGGTGCAACACCCTTTTCATCGAGATATCCCACATACTGACCACGAACCACATCAGATGGTTGAAGTGAATCGATGGAACGGAAGACCTTCATCTTCTCATCTTCCATGTATTGCGAAGTTAGATCTGATGGTGGCTCCATCGCAATCAATGCGAGAACTTGGAGCAAGTGATTCTGTAAGACATCGCGAAGTGCGCCGACCTCGTCATAGAAAGCGCCACGGCCTTCAATTCCAAAGTCTTCTGCCATAGTGATCTGAACCGAATTGATGTAACGGCGGTTCCAGAGCGGCTCCCAGATCGAGTTCGCAAAGCGGAAGATCAGAATATCTTCGACTGATTCTTTGCCGAGGTAGTGGTCGATGCGGTAAATCCGAACTTCGGGCAGAACGGCTTCAATCGACTCTTGTAATTTTGTGGCGGATTCTAAATCGCGACCAAATGGCTTCTCGACCACTAAACGTGCAGTCTTAGTGAGACCAACACGAGCCAAACCTTGAGTTACTTGCTCAAAAAGAACCGGTGGAATAGCTAGGTAAATAACCGGCTTGATTTTGCCCTCAAGCTTGCGCGCTAAATCTTCATAAACCTGTGGGTCTTCGTAATTTCCGACAACTAACGAGAGCTTCTTATCGAGACCAGCTAATACTTTCTCATCAACGTTAGGCACGCGAGTACGAATCGCTTCGAATGCATTGCTAATGAATTGCTCGTGATCCCACTTGGTGGAGGCGACTCCAACTACTTCGGCGTCCAGCGCACCGTGCAGCGCCATGTTATAGAGCGCAGGAAATAGCTTCTTCTTCGCTAAATCGCCGGTTGCTCCGAAGAGCACTAGAACGTCGGCCGGGGTGGACTTCTTCTTTGGACGATTCGACATGGATTAGTTTCCTGCCTTCTTCGCCTCGCTGTGGCCGCCGAACTTCTTGCGCATCGCTGACAGAACCTTGTTCGCGTAAAGATCATTGCCACGTGATGAGAAGCGGCCCATCAGTGAAGCGCTCAAAACATTTGCAGGGACGCCAGCATCGATTGCGGTCTGAACGGTCCAGCGACCTTCACCTGAATCAGCAACCGCGCCGGTGTATCCATCGAGTGCAGGATCTTCGGTGTAAGCCTCGGTTGTGAGGTCCAACAACCATGATGCAACAACCGAACCACGGCGCCAGACTTCTGAAATCTCGGCCATGTTCAAGTCGTACTTGGTCTCTGTGTGATCGCCAACCGCGGTTGGGTGCTTAATTCCGTTGCGCGCGGTGTCGAGCAAGTTCAATCCTTCGGCATATGCCGCCATTGCGCCGTATTCAATTCCGTTGTGGACCATCTTTACGAAGTGACCAGCACCAACTGGACCACAGTGGTAGAAGCCATTTTCTGCTTGTGAAACCGCGCCGGTCTTGCCGGGAGTGCGCTCTGCCGAATCGACTCCGGGAGCAAGTGCTTTGAATAGCGGGTTAAGGCGATTAACAACTGCGGTGTCGCCACCAATCATCAAGCTAAAGCCACGATCCAAGCCGTAAACGCCACCTGATGTTCCGACGTCAACAAATTCAATGCCAGACTTCTTGAGCATCGCTGCGTTAGCGATGTCGTCACGGTAGAACGTGTTACCGCCATCGATGATGACTGAGCCTGCTTCGAGGTGCTCGGCGACGGCCTTGATGGTCTGCGCTGTTACTTCAGCAGGCACCATGACCCAAACGATTTGTGGGTTAGCAGCGTCGTTATACTGCTTGAGATCTGCGAGCGAGGAAAGTCCGGTGAAGCCTTCTGCGGAGAGCGCTTTCACGGTATCGGCGTTAACGTCATACACGCTGATATTCACTGGCGTTGATGAATCAACATGTTGTGAGATGCGGCGGGCAATATTTGCGCCCATACGTCCAAGACCAACAACCGTTAACTGCAGTGCTTGTGCCATCTTTTCCAGCCTTTTCTCTCTGTCTTTTTGAATTGCGTATCTACTAGTTTTATTTATTGAGCAACGTTTTGATCTGTCATGATGAAAATTTGTCCGACCGGCGAATTCTGCCGTAAGAGTGCCACCGGGGCCGAGAAGTCAGCAGGTGCGCCGTCATCGCGAGTGGCAATTTTCAGAGTCTGTTGAAGTGCCGTTCGCTTTACTTCGCCAATTGCGAAGATATACACCTGAGAGGTCTGAGCTAATCGGTGGAGCGTCAAAGTGGTTCGCTCGCTCGGCGGCTTTGGTGAGTTGGTTACTTCGACCGCATTCAATCGCGAGGTCAATACCTTTTCGTCGCCAGGGAAACAGGAAGCAACATGGCCATCTTCGCCCATAGAAAGGATGACGCCATCAAAACGGTTCGAGCCAAGTGATCCAAGAATTTCGGCGTCGTATTGCGCACTGACCTCGACGAGGGAGCCTTCGGATGGAGACGGAACCGCGTGGAATACGGTGGACGCGGCGGTTGAAACAAATCCGCTTTCAATAACTTTTTCGAGCCGGTCATCAGCGGATCGATCTACATAGCGCTCGTCACTAAACCAGATATGAAGTTTGAGTTCAGCAAGCTGTGCGGGGTCCGCAGCATTTGTTCGGATGCGATAAACGCTGATGTCGAGTGCTTGTGCGATAGCTAAACCAGTTCGGCCGCCTGTAAGCACAACGTGAGCATCGCGACCTTCTTGCCAGGCATGTGAAATTGCGGCAGATATTTTCTCTGCTGCTTCTGTGACGAGTTGGTCTTGAGAAATGTCATGAATAATCTGAATATTCATTTCTCAATCCGTTCCCGTTGCGACTCTTCAATCCGCAACGTTGCGGTCGTGCACCGCCAGGCAAGCCTGGCGGTCTGTTGGTAGCGGGGACAGGATTTGAACCTATGACCTCTGGGTTATGAGCCCAGCGAGCTACCGAGCTGCTCCACCCCGCGTCGGTAACGACAATTCTATGGGAAATGCGGGAAAAGCCCAAAACGAAGCAGTTCTCTTGATGAAATCGCTATCGATTACTTCTGCGCAACAATTTCTCTGTGCCGCGCAGAGGGGTGTGGTTAATCCAGGTGAATTGATTACTTCTGCGCAGCAATACCCATTCGCTGCTACTTCTGCGCAGCAATGCTCATTCGCTGCTACTTCTGCGCAGCAATGCTCATTCGCTGCTACTTCTGCGCAGCAATGGCCGCTGCAATCGCGGCTTTCAAACGATTCTGTGCTGCACCATATGCAGTGAAATCACCATTACGAAGCGCTGCTTGTGAATCGGCCATCGCACTTTGTGCAGCAGCTAGCGCAGCTTTAAGTGCGGCACTACCCGTTCCACTCACATTTGTTGATGGCGTGACCGGCATAACGGATGTGCTCGATGAGCCACCAGAATTTCCAGTCAGCACAGCACCGTTGTTGCCGCTGAATACTTGATCCAACGCTCCTTGCAAAGTGTTATCAAATCCAATTTGATCGCCGAAGCTCACCAATACTTTTTGAAGTAGCGGATATGCCGAAGCATTCGCGGTTGCACGAACGTAAACCGGTTGGACATATAGCAATCCGCCACCGACGGGCAAGGTCAATAGGTTTCCGAGGACAACGTCAGAACCACCTTGGCGAAGCAACGAGAGCGCTTGCGCCACTGTTGGATTCGCTTCAAAGTTCGAGGCGACCTGCGAAGGGCCAGAGATGTTTGTTGACCGAGGCAACTGAAGTACCGAAATCTTTCCGTAGTCCGGACCGTTGGTTGCATTCACAGACGCGAACGCAGTCAGGTTCTGGCGATTTCCTCGTGGTACGAACGAGGTGGTCAAAGAAAATGCTGGTGTCTTTGCGCCAGGCAGTTGCATGGTCATGTAATACGGAGGCTGCAATCCAGCATTCGCGCCGAGTGAGGATGGATCGGTCGGTACGCGCCAGAAATCTTGTCCGCCGTAATAAGCGTTGGGGCTAGTCACGTGGTACGTGCTGAGCACATCGCGCTGCACAGAGAAGAGATCTTCTGGGTATCGCACGTGCTGCAGTAACGCAGCCGGCATAGCGCTCTTTGGCTGCACCGTGCCAGGGAATGCCTTGCTCCATGTCTTCAAGACGGGATCGGTTGTATCCCACTGATACAGGGTCACGGTGCCGTCATAGGCATCAACCGTGGCCTTAACCGAGTTGCGAATGTAGTTCACGTTCTGGTCGGGCAATGGATTAACAGTTGTCGAGCTGGTGGTTACCGAGTTAGTGGTGGCGTTCGCCAAGTTGGTGTTCTTGGAATATGGGTATCCCGCGCTTGTTGTGTAACCATCAAGAATCCACAGAACTTTGCCATTGATAACCGCTGGATACATGTTGCCATCCAGTGTTAGCCAAGGAGCAACCTTCGCAACGCGCTCTCGTGGATTGCGGTTGTAGAGAATCTTTGAATCAGCGTTAATCAAGTTAGAGAGGAGGATTCGCTGTTCCTTGTAGTTGATGGCAAAGAGCGCGCGGCTCAAGAAATTGCCCATCGGAACTCCGCCAGTGCCGGTGTAGGTGAAGTTCTGTTGACCGGTAGTAGATGCATCATTCGGATAATCAAGTTCGGCTGCGGTGCTGCTCTTGGTGCCGCCGACGATGGAGTAATCCGGTACGTTCTCACCGAAATAAATGCGAGGCTGGAAGACACCGAGGCCTGATGTTGGTGGAATATTTCCAACAACAAACTGTGGCTTGCCATCTGCATCGACCGTGTTTGAGGTCGCCGCAACAAAACCAAAACCATGTGTGTAAACCAGGTGATCGTTAATCCAGTTACGTGATGGGTTGCCGCTGATATTTAATTCGCGGACCGCGACCGCGACATCCCGGCTCTTGCCGTTGATGACGTAATGATCCATATCGAGCGCATCGGCGAAGCTGTAGTACGGCTTAATCTGCTGCAACTGACGGAAGGTCTGTGCTTCAACGGCTGGGTCAATTAAGCGTGAATTAGAAACGGTGGAAACATCGTTCGCTAACTGACCTGCGGATGTTGTGCTTTTCGCCTCGTAATCCTGAACGGTCACGTTAGAAAGGTTGTAGGCAGCGCGCGTGGCATCGATATTGCGCTGGATATATGGTGCTTCTTTGGTCGATTCACTTGGCTTGACCTGGAATTGTTGAATGATTCCTGGATAAACGCCTGCAACAACCAATGATGCAACGAGCATTAGCGCAACACCGGCAGCTGGCAGAATCCAGGAACGGCGAATGATGTTCGCAAAGAACAGCAGCGCACAGATAACGGCGATGCCGGCCAAAATTGCCTTGGCGGGAAGCACTGCGTTTACATCGGTATAGGAAAGGCCGGTGATGAGGTGGCCAGTCTTGAGCGCCAACGTGTATCGATCAAACCAATACGCAACGGCCTTGATGAGCACAAGAATTCCGAGCAAAACAGAGAGCTGAACGCGTGCCACAACGGTGGTTCGATCTTCGCGGACCTGTGGGCGGATTCCACCATAGATGTAATGCACAATTCCGGCCGCAACAAGCGAGAGCAGGATTGTGGAAATTGCCCAGCTGATCAGTGATTCGTAGAACGGTAACTTGAAGGCAAAGAATGAAATGTCTAAATGGAATTGCGGATCGGTGGTTCCAAACGACGTTGCATTCTTGAATTGCAACCACGAGCTCCAGAGCTTTGTGCCAGCGCTTCCGGCGATATAGAAAATCGCGAGTGATAGACCGAGTACGACCCAGCGACGAATCGGTTCAATCTGTGAGCGATATCTTTCGAGGTTGTCGGCCTCGCTAGTGAGGGGAACATAAATCGGGCGCTTCTTATAAGCAAAAATCGCATTGAAAATAATGATGGCGGATGTAATGAGTCCAAAGCCGACGAAGAGATACGCCTTGGTAAATAGAACCGTGCGCCAAACGCTGGTGAAATGAACCGAGCGATACCAGAGCAGATCAACGTAAAAACCGCTGAGGCTTACCAAAATGATGGCGGCTACGACAAGTGTGAGGAC
>CAJAEK010000117.1 GCA_903938735.1 uncultured Actinomycetes bacterium
CGTGACCAATTCCGTGCTCCGCGTCCTGGAATTCTTGGCCAAAGAGGGCCACCAAGCCTTGGTGATCGCGCCGGAGAGCGATGGCACCCCAAAGGAATACGCCGGCCATCGCGTCAAGACCGTGCCCGCGCTGCCTTTTGATTCGTTATTGCCGATTGGTCTGCCCGTCGGCGTTCCGTCTCGCCGGTTGGAGCACATTCTTGATGGATTTAATCCGGACCTCCTTCATCTCGCCTCGCCCTTTGCGTTAGGCGCATATGGCGCACGGGTGGCAAAGCGATTGGGTATTCCTACCTTGTCGGTTTATCAAAAAGATGTCGCGGGTTTTGCTCGTCATTACGGTTTAAGCGTTGCGCATTCATCGCTGCGAAAAATCGTCGGCAAGATTCATAGCAACACCAATCGCACCTTGGCGCCCTCTGGTCCTGCGTGTAACGAGCTGCGCGAGCAAGGCGTGCCCAATGTTTATCTCTGGCGGCGCGGTGTTAATTCCGAGCTCTTTCATCCAGCTAAACGTGACGAGCAACTTCGGGCCGACTGGTCAGATCATGGTGAGCGGATGATCATCGGATTCGTTGGTCGGTTGGCTAACGAAAAACGCATCACGGATTTGCGATACCTCGATCGGGATCCTCGCATCCAGTTGGTGATCGTCGGCGATGGGCCCGCTCGTTCCAACCTGGAAAAAGAGTTGCCCAACGCGCTCTTTCTTGGTTTTAAGAGCGGCGAGGATTTGGCTGCCGCCTATGCCAGCTTTGATTTGTTTATTCATCCCGGACCCAACGAGACCTTCTGCCAAGCGGTGCAAGAGGCGCTCTCTTCAGGCACGCCATGCATCGTTCCGACTACTGGCGGCCCTGCAGATTTAGTGACACACGGCCCGACTGGATACATCATCAACACCCATCGTCCAGATGAACTTGATGCAGCAGTCATGCACTTCATGTTGCGTAATGACCGGGCTGCGATGCGCGAGATGGCTCGCGATTCGGTCGTGGAGCGCACCTGGACTCGGATCAATCAACAACTCTTACGGCACTACACCCAGCTCACCACCGCAAAGGAATCTGCTGCATGAAAATTGTTCATATCGCCAACTTCTATGGACCGAATTCAGGCGGCATTAAAACCACGCTGCATCAATTAGGTCGCGGATATCTGCGCTTGGGTCATGACTTCACCTACATCGTTCCCGGTTCACATTTCTTCACCGAAAAGACGATGTATGGCACCAAGATCACCTTGCCGGGTCTCTTGTTGCCAGGCAGCGGTGGATATCGAATTATTAAGTCGAACAAGCAGGTGCGAGAGGTATTGGAATCCATCGCGCCCGACCGGCTCGAGATATCTGATCGCTTTACCCTGATGTCGCTCGGCGCTTGGGCCCGTAAGCGTTCGATTCCGACCGTTGTCTTTAGCCACGAGACGCTATCCGGACTAGCCAAGCGCTTCTTGCCCCTACCTGCCAGCATCCGCAACGCCGTTGTGGATTGGCACAACCGCAAACTCTCTGCGGCGTTTGATTACGTCGTGACCACGACCGATTTTGCAGCTCGCGAATTTCATCGGATAAACGCCGAGAACCTCGTGAAGATTCCGTTGGGTGTGGATCTGCACGCTTTCCATCCCCGATTTCGGGACGAATCACTGCGCCAAGAATTGTTAAAGGGCTCATCACTATTGCTAGTTCATTGTGGTCGGTTCTCGCCCGAGAAAGAACCACAACGCAGTATCGAGACCTTGATTGA
>CAJAEK010000118.1 GCA_903938735.1 uncultured Actinomycetes bacterium
CCGCGCTCGATACGACCAGTAACAACGGTTCCACGACCTGTGATGGTGAAGACGTCTTCTACTGGCATCAAGAATGGCTTGTCGATGTCACGAGCTGGTTGTGGAATGAATGAGTCAACTGCAGCCATAAGCTCCATGATTGACTCGACCCACTTTGGATCTCCTTCGAGAGCCTTAAGAGCTGAGATGCGGACGATTGGTGTGTCATCGCCTGGGAACTCGTACTTGCTAAGAAGTTCGCGAACTTCCATTTCAACGAGCTCAAGAATTTCTTCGTCATCAACCATATCTGACTTGTTAAGAGCCACAACGATTGAAGGAACGCCAACTTGGCGAGCAAGGAGAACGTGCTCCTTGGTCTGTGGCATTGGGCCGTCAGTTGCAGCAACAACGAGGATTGCGCCGTCCATCTGAGCTGCACCAGTGATCATATTCTTGATGTAGTCAGCGTGGCCTGGGCAGTCAACGTGTGCGTAGTGACGCTTATCGGTCTGGTACTCGATGTGTGCGATCGAGATTGTGATACCGCGTTGACGCTCTTCTGGCGCCTTATCGATCTGATCGAAAGGTGTGAATGGGTTTACATCTGGGTACTTGTCGTGAAGTACCTTTGAGATGGCAGCAGTAAGAGTGGTCTTACCGTGGTCAATGTGACCAATTGTGCCAATGTTGACGTGCGGCTTGTTACGCTCAAATTTAGCCTTTGCCACTTTTTCCTCCTGTTGTTTCTATTTTGTCTATTGAGTATTGGGTTTTCGTACTGCCGATTTCTTGAACGCTCTTAGCGATTACTCGCCGCGAACCTTCGCGATGATTTCCTTCGCGACCGCGGCTGGAACCTCGGCATACGAATCAAATTGCATGCTGTAGCTTGCGCGACCTTGTGTACGTGATCGAAGATCTCCGACGTAGCCGAACATCTCTGACAACGGAACAACTGCCTTCACCACACGAGCACCTGAACGCTCATCCATGGACTGAATCTGTCCACGACGAGAGTTAAGGTCACCGATGACATCGCCCATGAAGTCTTCAGGGGTAATGACTTCTACTGACATCACTGGCTCGAGAATGACTGGACCGGCTAAGCGGGCAGCCTCTCGGAACGCTTGGAGACCAGCAATCTTGAAGGCCAATTCAGACGAGTCAACGTCGTGATATGCGCCGTCAAGAAGAGTGACACGGACGTCGACCAATGGATAGCCGGCCAAAGGACCGTTAGCCATACCTTCTTGGCAACCGACGTCGACTGATGGGATGTATTCCTTCGGAATACGACCACCGGTGATCTTGTTTACGAATTCGTATGACTTCTCGCCACCTGTTGGAAGCGGTTCGATCGCAATCTGAACCTTTGCGAACTGACCGGAACCACCAGATTGCTTCTTGTGGGTGTAGTCGTAGCGATCGACAGGCTTCTTCAAAGATTCGCGGTATGCCACTTGTGGCTTACCAACGTTTGCTTCGACCTTGAACTCGCGACGCATACGGTCTACCAAAATTTCGAGGTGAAGTTCGCCCATACCCGAGATGATGGTCTGGCCGGTCTCTTCATCTGACTTCACGTGGAAGGTTGGGTCTTCTTCAGCCAAACGCTGAATTGCAACGCCAAGCTTCTCTTGGTCAGCCTTTGTCTTTGGCTCAATCGCAACCGAGATAACTGGATCTGGGAAGTCCATTGATTCCAAGATAACTGGCTTAGCTGGATCACAAAGAGTGTCGCCGGTTGTGGTGTCCTTAAGACCCATAACAGCGATGATCATTCCTGCGCCTGCTGAATCTTTTTCTTCACGCTTGTTTGCGTGCATCTGGTAAATCTTGCCGATGCGCTCTTTGCGATCCTTGGTTGAGTTAAGGATTGAAGAACCGGTCTCAAGACGACCTGAGTAGATACGTACGAAGGTCAACTTACCGAGGTGTGGATCAGACATGATCTTGAACGCAAGAGCTGAGAAAGGCTCGTTGTCAGATGGCTGACGAGATTCTTCGACCTCTGCATCGCCCATCTTGTGACCAACGATTGCCTTGATATCCAATGGGCTTGGGAGGTAACGGTTAACCGCATCAAGCATTGGCTGAACGCCCTTGTTCTTGAAGGCAGAACCGGTAAGAACTGGGGTCAACTTGTCAGCAAGTGTTGCGCGACGGATACCAGCGATGATCTCTTCTTCTGAAAGATCCTGACCATCCAAGTACTTCTCCATGATTGCATCATCTGCATCAGCAAGAGTTTCAATCATTGCGTGACGAGCAGCCTTTGCAGCTTCTGCCATGTTGGCAGGAATCTCTTCGACTACGTAGTCCTCGCCCTTCTTGGTCTCGCCTGGCCATACGAGGGCCTTCATCGCGATCAAATCAACAACGCCGCTGAAGTCAGCTTCTGCGCCGATTGGCAACTGAAGGACAAGCGCGATTGCGTTAAGGCGTGAACCAATCATCTCGACGCAACGGTCGAATGAAGCACCGGTACGGTCAAGCTTGTTCACAAAGCAAATACGTGGAACGTTGTAGCGGTCAGCCTGACGCCATACGGTCTCTGACTGTGGCTCAACGCCAGCAACACCGTCGAATACGCAGACAGCGCCGTCGAGAACGCGAAGTGAGCGCTCTACTTCTACGGTGAAGTCAACGTGACCTGGTGTATCAATAATGTTGATGAGGTGGTCTTTCCACTGGCAAGTAGTTGCAGCAGAAGTAATGGTGATACCGCGCTCTTGCTCTTGCTCCATCCAGTCCATGGTGGCGCCGCCATCGTGAACTTCACCGATCTTGTAGTTGATACCGGTGTAGAAAAGGATGCGCTCAGTAGTCGTGGTTTTACCCGCGTCGATGTGCGCCATGATTCCAATGTTGCGAACCTTGGCTAGGTCGATTGCTGTATCTACGGCCACTTAAGAGTCTCCTTATATTTTCTTTAAATGTAGTTTCGGGTTTACCAGCGGTAGTGCGCGAAGGCCTTGTTGGCTTCGGCCATCTTGTGGGTATCTTCGCGACGCTTTACAGCTGCGCCAAGACCGTTCGATGCGTCGATTAATTCGTTCTGTAGGCGCTCTGCCATTGACTTCTCGCGGCGCTCACGTGAGTAATCGGTCAACCAACGAAGACCAAGTGTGGTCGCGCGTGATGCCTTTACTTCGATTGGGACCTGATAAGTAGCTCCACCAACGCGGCGTGACTTCACTTCAACGGTTGGCTTGATGTTGTCGAGTGCGCGCTTCAATGTGATAACTGGATCAACTCCACCAGTCTTCTCGCGGCAACCTTCGAGTGCATCGTAAACAATACGTTCTGCAGTTGAACGCTTGCCGTGCAACAAGATCTTGTTGATCAATGCGGTAACAACAGGTGAGTTGTAGACAGGGTCTGCAACAACTGGAGACTTAGTAACGGGACCTTTACGTGGCATGAGTTACGCCTTCTTCTCTCTCTTAGCACCATAGCGGCTACGTGATTGCTTACGGTTCTTAACACCTTGGGTATCAAGTGATCCACGAACGATCTTGTAACGAACACCAGGTAGATCCTTAACACGACCACCGCGAACGAGAACGATGGAGTGCTCTTGCAAGTTGTGACCTTCACCAGGAATGTATGCAGTTACTTCCATGCCTGAGGTAAGACGTACACGTGCAACCTTGCGAAGCGCAGAGTTAGGCTTCTTAGGTGTTGTTGTGTAAACACGAGTACATACGCCACGACGTTGCGGGCTACCTTTAAGTGCAGGTGTGCTCGTCTTCGTTGTCTTTTCGGCGCGACCCTTGCGGACCAGCTGCTGAATTGTTGGCACTTCGTCTCCTCAGTTTTCGTTACTGCATCGAAATTTCTTACATCTTTTAAAACTTTTTATTGCTTGTACACGCTCACATTCCCGACCCCCGAGGTCGGGTGTGTTGGTCGTGAAAAGAGCAGAGGAGGACTGTAACTCAACGCTGGCAGGCAGGTCAAAACGGGTCTTATACGCCTCTACCCCCGCCAGGTCCAGAATCCCGGATTCCGACACGCCGAGGGGTTTTAGGGGGTGGGGGCTACTGTTGAGGCATGAGCGGGGTCAAAAAACAGCTGAAAACTCCAAAGGCTGAGCTGCCTAAGCCCAAGCTTCGGGGCCTGATCCACCTGATTATGTCCCCCGTCTCGCTGGTGGCCGGGCTGATCCTGATTGCCGTGGCCGACAAGCTCAAGGGGCGCATCACTTTGGGCATTTTTACGCTCACGGCGGTCACTTTGTTCACCTGCAGCGCCCTATATCACCGGGTCAAATGGCAGTCCAAGTACAAGGCGCTCTGGCGCCGGATCGACCATGCCAACATCACCATGCTGATCGCCGGCACCTATACCCCGTTCGCGATATTCCTCTTATCTAAGGACAACGCCATCATCCTGCTCAGCCTAGTCTGGACCGGGGCAATCGTGACCGCGGTGCTGCGCGTGACCTGGCTCAGCGCACCCCGCTGGCTCTATGTCATCGCCTATGTGGCACTTGGCTGGGCCGCGGTCGTTTATCTCCCCCAGTTTTGGCAGAAGGGCGGAGTCGCGGTCTTTCTACTTATCCTTGCTGGCGGCGCTTGCTACACAGCAGGCGGAATCATCTACGGTTTAAAGAAACCGAACTTCTCGATCAACTGGTTTGGATTCCACGAGCTCTTTCACGCTCTTACTGCAGCCGCATTCGTCTTTCAGTTTGTTGCAGCAGGCATCGTTGTTTACAGCAACGCGTAAATAGAAACTAATTCGTTAAGAGCGAACTCGGACTTTCCGAGCTTTGGCAATCTTCGATTTTTATCGTCTGGTACCGCAAGTGCTTGTACGGGGCTATTCGAATCGGGAAATAAATTGCCTTGTATAGAAATTTGATCAGGGTCGAATTTTGATTCGACGACAAAAATGCGTCCTTCTTCAGGCTTAAAGCTACGAATTTATGCCCCACTCTGATTCTCTCTTCAAGAAATTCATTAAAAGCTACATCGTCCGAGAAATCAATCATTTCTTTCTCCTTCTCTTGAGCCGAAATTTGCTTGGCATAACGTGGAAAATATCAATTTGATTGCCTGACCGCTCCCCTCGAATTTCAATTCGCACTCCTCTGTTATCCACGCCTATCCACTGCAGAAGTGGCTTATTTCCAACACCTCGCGATACTTCTACCGGCGCACTGTTCTCTATAACAAATCGTGCTCTTTGCGAATTGATTCGATGCTTACGGCTTGATTGATAAAACTTGTATTTCATTTAAGGATAGTACGTAATTCAGATACCAACAACAGCGAAAATTAAGCGAGCTGTGTATACATGCTCGTTGTGAATAGTTACGTTAAGTAGCTATTAGCGCTTGGTGCCACTTCTTGGCGCAACAACAATATTAAGTTGAGATGAAACAACTGGTGCGAATCCGGGAGTTGTCACTTGAGCGGTAATTTGATTTAGTCCGATACTTGCTGGAAGCCATGAACAGTAAGCGATTCCACCACTGCTCTGAACCGAAACACAGCCGGGGATCTTCTTGCCGGCACGATAGAACACGACAGTTCCATCTATTCCTACGGTTGCCTTGATCTGCGTGCTCTGTCGATAGGTTGCGGTAGCCAGCCCACTCGTCAGCCCAAGTGATACCGAAGGCGTGCCAGTGATACTTTGATAATTAGTGAGAACCTGGGCTGGAGTCAATTCTTGATACCAGAGCTTAAATTGGCGAAGATTAAATGAGCCGTAGAAGGTTTGGCTGCTGTAGTACTTACCAATATAGAAATAGCCTGAGGAATCAAAAGATTTATATGACTCATTAACAGTCCCCTGTAATAGAGATAAAGTCTTTTGAACCCCGTCGACATAAATCTTCTGTGTTGCATCACCAGATGGATATGTTGTCATCACAAAATCGAACAAGTGATAGCTACCCGTCAAGCCCGATAATGAAATTCCATAGATGTCGCTGCCTCCGGTGTTAAATCCGATTCCAGCGCTCTGCATCCAAATGTCATAATCAGGAGTCACCCAGCTAAATAACATTCCAGCCGTGCCGTTATTCAGACTCGATGGAATGTTTATATAAGCCTCAATCGTTGTAGCGGTGTCTCCACCCGGAGGTGCTCCTGCTGTTCCATATGCATATTGCTGAGAGCCTGTTCCGCTTGGATTAAATGCGACTGAAGAATCGCTAGCGCCGTAGGCCAAACTGTTATAGAGAATTAGATTTCCCGTCGATCCATTTGATCCGTCGTTTGTCCATGTTGGACCTGAGACTTTTGTTGCCGTAGCAGTGTAAGAAACGATGGGAGCCGGTCCCGCCGCCCAGGCCCCGCTCAGATATGTGAACACGAGAAAGCTAAGCCCGATCGCGGCCGCTACTCCCTTGCGCAGTGTCTGGTCGGCTCTCATATGGAAAGCCTATCTGGCGCAAAAATTGGATTGTTGTAGCGCTTTTCAGTAATAGTGCTACTCTTCCAAAATGAGCTCATCAGCCCCCAAATCAAAGTTGGGATCGAATTCTGTCGGCGTGCGCGAACTCCGCCAAAACGCCAGCGTTTTATTGCGCCGGGTAAAAGCTGGTGAAGTCATCGAGATTACTGAACACGGAAAACCGATTGCGAAATTAGTCGCGATTGAGCCATCAAAATACGAAGAGTATTTGGAGAAAAAATTGGAACTCTTAATTATCCCCGCTCGAGAGCCACTCGGGAAACTCAACATCGATGACATTCTCAAGCGCACTGGTCGGCCACTTTCTGAAATCTTGCAGGAGAACCGTGACGCGGAGAAATTCTGATGCACTACATCGACGCTTCCGCGTTCGTTAAATTAATAGTTGAGGAGAAGGAGACGCAAGCCCTTCTCAAATCTTTACCCCCGTCACTTATTAGTGGAGAAATTTTGACAGTTGAGGTGATGCGGACAACCGTTCATTCTGACGCAGAAACTATTGCTTTCGCTCGAAAACTTCTTGCTGGGATAAATTTCATGCCAATCTCAAGTGAGGTAATTTCCATAGCTTCACTTTTCGGAGCGCATATTAAGAGCAAGACCCTGGACGCAATTCATCTTGCAGCGGCTCTTTCTATCGGCAGTACCATCGATGGCATAATCACTTACGATAAAACGATGATTGCTGATGCCAAGCTACTCGGCATTCCGGTGCTCTCCCCGACTTAGTCGCTGCAACGAAAAAGCCCCGCAGATTTCGCTGCGGGGCTTTTTGCTTTAATCGGATTAACGAACTTCGAGATCGTCCAAACGGACTGCCTCGCCAGAACCTTGCGATTCAAATGGCGTGTAATCGAATTCGTCGTAGTTAGCGTAAACGCGAGCCTTCGCTTCTTCGGTTGGCTCAACGCGAACGTTGCGGTAACGAGCAAGGCCAGTACCGGCAGGAATCAACTTACCGATAATGACGTTCTCCTTCAGGCCGAGCAATGGATCGCTCTTCTCTGAAAGTGCTGCGTCTGTAAGAACCTTTGTGGTCTCCTGGAACGAAGCCGCGGACAGCCATGACTCAGTTGCAAGCGATGCCTTGGTGATACCCATGAGTTCTGGACGACCTGAAGCAGCCTTGCCGCTGTTGCCAACGACGCGACGGTTTTCGTTCTCGAAGCGACCGCGCTCAACCAATTCACCTGGAAGCAGATCAGTGTCGCCTGGCTCAAGCACAGTAATGCGCTTCAACATCTGGCGAACGATGATTTCGATGTGCTTATCGTGAATTGATACACCCTGCGAACGGTAAACCTCTTGGATTTCCGTAGTCAGGTGAATCTGAGTCTGACGTGGTCCAAGGATACGAAGAACCTGCTTTGGATCAATTGCGCCAACAACCATCTGCTGACCAACGGAAACCTTCTGGCCTTCTTCAACCTTGAGCTTCTGACGACGAGTAATTGGGTAAGCGACCGCTTCACTTCCATCATCTGGAGTAACAATGATCTTCTTGCCCTTTGCATCCTCTAGGAAGCTAACAGTTCCGGCTGCCTCTGCGATTGGCGCAACGCCCTTAGGGGTACGCGCTTCGAAGAGCTCCACGATACGTGGAAGACCGTGTGTGATGTCATCACCAGCCACACCACCGGTGTGGAAGGTACGCATTGTGAGCTGTGTTCCAGGCTCACCAATTGATTGAGCAGCAATAATTCCGACTGCTTCACCGACATCAACCATCTTGCCAGAGGCCATGGAGCGGCCGTAGCAAGCTGCACACTGTCCAACCTTGCTATCGCAAGTAAGAACAGAGCGAACCTTAACTTCAGAGACACCAGCAGCGACGAGTACGTCGATGTTCTTATCTCCGAGGTCTGTGTTAGCTGTAAGAACTGTCTTGCCACCGACAATTACATCTTCTGCCAAAGCGCGGCCGAAGAGTGATGTCTCGACATGGTCATCGCGAACGAGTGCGCCAGTTGAGTCAACTGCAGCGATCTTGAGTGTGAGACCGCGATCGGTTCCACAATCTTCTTCACGAATGATGACATCCTGAGCAAC
>CAJAEK010000119.1 GCA_903938735.1 uncultured Actinomycetes bacterium
CCGAGTCGCTTTGCGGTCGCAATCGCTTGCAAGCCAGCAACGCCAGCGCCCAACACGACGACTTGAGCAGGAGTTACGGTTCCGGCAGCAGTCATCAAAAGTGGAAAGAAGCGTGGCGAGAGTTCAGCTGCCACTAACGAAGCTTTGTAACCAGCGCAGAGCGCCTGTGATGTCAGTGCATCCATCGATTGAGCACGGGAAATGCGGGGGACCAATTCCAGTGCGAGAGCGGTAACGCCAGCACTTGCGGCTGCGTCGATGGAATCCGCCGACGTTGTTGGCGACAAGAACGAGATGGTGATAGCGCCTTTTTTCAAACTCTTCATTTGATCGGGCGTGAGCGGCGAAACCGCGGCGACGATATCTGCATCGCTGATGACGTTCCCAGACTTCACGGTTGCCCCGGCATCAATAAATTGTTGATCGGAGAATTGAGCAGCGATGCCTGCTCCAGATTCAATAACGACCTCAAGCCCAGCTCGAGTGAGCTTGGAGATGATGTCAGGGACAAGGGCAACGCGTTTTTCGCCCGCCCGAATTTCTTTGGCCACTGCTATTCGCATCTGGCGACAGTATCGTGATGCTCCTAAAAAACAACCAATTTTTTATAACGAAATACTGAATTACCGACCTTATAACCGACCTTTGAGCTCGCCCCGAACGGCGTGATACAGGATGGCTTGGATGGTGGTGCGGCGATGGTATGCCTCACGCCAGATAACGGACTTCGGTCCATCGATGACAGCCGCCTCGACTTCCTCGCCCCGGTGGGCTGGCAAGCAATGCATAAAGATTGAATCAGCGGCGGTAAGCGCCATCAATTTTTCAGTTACTGCGAATGGTGAGAGCGCTGCAAGCTTTTCAGTGCGCTCAGCTTCTGGATCGCCCATCGACATCCAGACATCGGTGTAGATGGCGCTTGCGCCCCGAACTGCGGCTTCAACATCATTCGTGACCTCGATGGTCGCACCAGTGGTTGCGGCGATTGCTTGGGCAGCGGAAACTGCAGCAGCATCAGGCGCCCATTTTCCGGCTGGCGTCGCGGCTACGACATGTGCACCCATGATCGCACCCATGGTGAGCCACGCGTGCGCCATGTTGTTGCCATCACCGACGTAAGTGAATTTACGACCAGAGACATCCGCACCAAAGACTTCGCGAATGGTGATCCAGTCTGCGAGTAATTGGGTTGGGTGATCATCGTCGGTCAGCGCGTTGATAACAGGAATAGAAGCGTGTGCACCGAGCTGGTCGACATCGGATTGCTTGAAGGTGCGAACTACCAGCGCAGATGCGTATCCGCTGATGATGCGCGCTGTATCAGCAATCGTTTCGCCGCGACCTAGCTGCAAATCATCGCCACGCAAAAATACTGGGGTGCCACCCAGATGGGCGACTGCGGTTTCGGTCGCTAAGCGAGTGCGAGTTGAAGGCTTGGTCATGTAAATCGCTACCGACTGATGCGCGAGCGCGTCGGTTGCATGAAGTGGATGAGTAGTGAATCGTGCCGCGGTATCGAGCAGCATGTCGACATCGTCTCGGCTTAAATCAGCCGTGCGCAGCAAATCTTTCATTACTGAATAATACGGTAACCGGTTACCGCCGCAGTACTCTTTATCCGTGATCACCGCTCAGGCTGCCCCGTTCGACGAGCAGCCGCTTACGATGCCCAGCGTCGGTCTTCCCGCTGGTGATGTGCTCGAGCAAGAAGAGACCACCTATCAATACGAAGATGGCGACCATGAGCGATTCGCTCATTACGTTCGCAAAGAGAAGATTGTGGAATCTGCCGTCACGGGCAAGCCAGTGCGTGCCCTGTGTGGCAAAAAGTGGGTGCCGAGTCGCGACCCCGAGAAATTTCCCATCTGCCCCATCTGTAAAGAAATTTACGACGGCTTGAAG
>CAJAEK010000120.1 GCA_903938735.1 uncultured Actinomycetes bacterium
CCAGGCCTACTCCGCGATCGGCTACAACCTCAATCAACTCAAGCGCATGAACGAAGCTGCCAGCGCGATGAGCAAAGCCGTTGAAATTCTCCGCGAATCGAAATCCCCTATGGCAATTGATCTTGCCTGCACCTTGGGCGAGTGGTGGTACGGCAGCAAAGAATATGAAAAGACCATCGAATGCATGACAGAGTGCGTACAAGAGCATCAAGTCGATGGCGATGAGAACGGCGCCGCAAACGACTTACATCTCATTGGTTGTGCGCATCGCGAATTGAAACAGTACGACAAAGCGCTTGAGGCATTTACTGAAGCCCGTGCGCTGTTTAAGAGTTTAAAAGAAGTAATCAACGTTGCTCGATGCGATCAGAAGATTGCGCATTGCTTGGTCGAGATGGGCGATGGCGAAGGCGCTCGCGTTGCTGCCCAAAAATCACTGGATGTCTTTGTAACGGCCCATGATCATTACCGTGAGACCTATTCCTTACTAGAACTCGGTAAGGCGCAAATCTTGATTGGCGAGGATGAGGCGGGCCTAGCATCGCTTGAGCGAGTATTGGATGTCGCTACAGATACCGAGCCCCGGGACTTCGAATTTATCGTTGATATTGAACGACGAATCGCTGGCGTACTTCGTAAATTAGGCCGCGAAAGCGAAGCAGTGGAGATTGAACGTCGATTGAGTTCAGTAACCGAAATCGTCGAAGGCGACTAGCGCCCCTCTAGTCCTGAACCTTTAGATGTTGCATCGCCCAGCCATACATAGCGATTGCTGCTGCAGCGGACGCGTTCATCGAGCGGGTCGAACCATATTGTTGAATAGCTAAAACAGTCTCGCAGACCGCCACCGCTTCGTCGGACATACCGGCGCCTTCTTGACCAAAGAAAAGCACACATTTTTCTGGCAGTTGGGTGTTCTCTAAATTTTTCGAGATCGGCAGATTATCGATACCAATAATCGGAGTCGAGTTCTCGTCGCACCATTTTTTGAAATCCGCCACGGTGGGATGATGAAGCACATGTAAATATTTATCCGTCACCATGGCGCCGCGCTTATTCCAGTCGCGCTTGCCGACGATGTGAACGTAGGAAACATTAAAGGCGTTGGCGGTGCGAACAACTGAGCCAATATTTAAATCGTGTTGCCAATTCTCGATAGCAATCTGCAGTAAATGACGCTTGGTATCAAGATCAGCGACAATCGCCGAGACTTTCCAATAACGATAATGATCCAAGACATTTCGGCGGTCACCATTCGCCAGTAGCTCTGGATCGAAATGATCATCGGTTGGCCACGGCTCTGGGTGCGGGCCAACACCAACCACGGGGTAGAACTCACCAGGTCCGACCTCGCCGGCGATGGTGGGCGGTTTCTGCTCGGTCATACGCGAACTCTATTGCTTCACAACTCTTTAGCCGGAACGTCTCAGTCCATCGTTAAGCTTCGTGACTATGACTTCCAATCCTGGTTCGAAAGAAAAGTCCTGGCTGCCCGCATATATCGCGCTCGGCATTGCATGGGGTTGCTCGTTCATATTTATTAAGCAGGGGCTTCATTTCTTAACACCGTTCGGGGTCGCATTTGGGCGATGCGCATTGGGTGCAATCACACTTCTCGTCATTGTTCGCATCCGGGGCCAGCACTTGCCACGCGAAAAGAGCACGTGGTTCAAACTCTGGATTGTTGCCCTGTTGCTCAACGTTTTTCCCGGCGTACTTTTTGCCTACGCCGAAGTTAGAGTCACATCTATCTTGGCTGGGATTATTAATGCCGCTACACCTCTGACAACGTTGATTGTCATCTTGTTGCTCTTTCGGGATGAGAAGCCAAAGAGGTATCAACTAGTTGGCTTGCTCTTTGGTGCCGTAGGCGTTGCAACCGTGTTAGGAGTTTGGCGCGGCCTTGGCCACAATTCACTCATTGGAGTCTTCGCGTTGTTGGCTGCCGTCACGTGTTACGGATTTTCATTCCCATTCACCAGAAAATATGTTCTACCGCTCGGCCTGCGTCCGGACGTGATGGCGACAACGCAAATCACAGTCGCTTCGATAACGCTCTTGCCCTTCTTTCTCTACAACGGAATTTCGCACGATCAATTTAAGCCGATCCCGGTGCTCTCGATGCTTGCGTTAGGCGCGATTGGTACTGGCATCGCCTACATCTGGAATTTTCAAATCATCACAGCTGCCGGTAGCTCAATTGCGAGCACCGTCACTTACATCACCCCACTCGTTGCCGTCATCGTCGGCGTTATTTTCTTGGGTGAAGGCATCACATGGAACGAACCAATCGGTGCAATTCTTGTGGTGTTGGGCGCAGCAATTTCTCAGGGTCGTCTCACGCGTCGTAAGTAAGGTATTTCCTTCTGAAGCAGGCATAATTCACCCGTGCGTAAGAC
>CAJAEK010000121.1 GCA_903938735.1 uncultured Actinomycetes bacterium
CAGGCGTATCAACCGGCCAGTGGTATCGCCTTATCACCGTTGTCTTGGTTCATGCCAGCTTGTTACACATCGCCTCCAATATGTATTCGCTATGGATGTTCGGCAATCTGATTGAGACCATCTTCGGCAAGGTTCGCTACGCGCTCATCTTTGTTGTCTCCGGAATTACTGCGTCAACAGCATCGGTTTTCCTCGGCCCCCACAACGCGTATTCAGTCGGCGCCTCTGGTGCCATCTTTGGATTACTGGGCGCGCTCCTGGTGGTCGGTAAGCGAGTAGGACTGAACTACCAAAGTTTGGTGAGCGTCATCGTGCTTAACCTGATCATTACCTTCTCTGTACCCGGCATTGATTGGCGTGCACACATCGGCGGATTTATCGGCGGCGCAGCAATTACCTATGCCTTGAGATTATTCAAGAGAACCTGAGCCACATCCAAGACTTCTGTTGTTGATTCGCGCGCGGTCATGCCATCGCTGACCATGACGCGACAGAATGGGCAAGCAACCGCTACTTGATCAGCGCCAGTCGCTATTGCTTCATCCACACGATTCAAGTTGATCCGTGTTCCCAGATTTTCTTCCATCCACATACGTCCACCACCAGCGCCACAACAAAACGAGCGCTCTTGATTACGCGGCATCTCAGTTACCGAAACACCGGTCGATTCCAGCAATTCACGAGGAGGCTGATAAATCTGATTATGCCGACCTAGATAGCAAGGGTCGTGATAGGTCAGCTTCTTATCCGCCTTATGAGGAGATGTCTTCAGCTTTCCTTCTTTGATCAAAGTATTGAGCAGTTGGGTGTGATGAACCATCTGCAATTCGAATCCCTGTTGCTTGTAATCGCGACCAATGGTCGTAAAGCAATGCGGGCACGTAACAACAACCTTCTTCACACCGCGCGAACCGAAAGTCTCTTGTAGAGTCTCAATGTTTTCGCGCGACAAAATTTGATACAAAAATTCATTACCGGCGCGACGTGCTGGATCGCCCGTGCAAGTCTCACGCTTACCCAAGACACCGAAGGAAACACCAGCCATATAAAGCAGCTCTGCCACGGCTTTGGTCGTTTTCTTTGCTCGCTCTTCATAGGCGCCCGCGCAACCAACCCAGAACAAATACTCCACATCATCCGGAATGACCGAATCAATGACACGTACCGGGAAATCCACTTCACTAATCCACGCATCGCGATCGGTTCGATTGGCGCCCCATGGATTGCCCGCCTTTTCGAGATTTCTAAAGGTGCCACCGAGTTCTGTAGGAAATTCTGATTCGACCAATACTTGGAAGCGGCGCATATTCACGATGTGGTCGACGTGTTCGATATCTACCGGACACTCATTCACGCAAGCACCGCACGTGGTGCAGGACCACAAAACATCTGGATTAATCGCATTCTCGTGCGCGTTACCAACAATTGGGATATCTGATGGCACTTTGGTCAGCGCGTGATCGCGCATCGCCATAATCAACATCTTCGGCGACAACGGTTTATCGGTATGCCAAGCCGGGCATTGAGATTGGCAGCGACCGCATTCGGTGCAGCTGGCCATATCCAGCAAGCCCTTCCAGGAAATATCCGCGGCTTTACCAATACCAAAAACATCATCCTCTTGAGGGTCTTCAAAATTAATTGGCTTTCCATGCGACAACATCTCCGGCAGTGGTCCAAGGCTCGGCGAATTATCAAGATTGCGCTTAAAGAAAATATTGAATGGCGCCAAGAACCGGTGCCACGCAACACCCATCGTTAAGTTTGTTGCAATCACAATAAACCAAGCCATCGAGACTAAAACCTTGATAGTCGCAACAACTTGAATCGCGCGGGCATTACCGACCACATCGCGCTCTAACCGATGCAGATCAACTACACAAAAGACAATGGCAAGAATGGTGGCTTCGACGTAATAGGCCTTCCAGGTTCCCGATCCCAAGAAGCGCGACGTGCGACCCCTGTGCCAGAAGCGAGTGGCTTGACGAATTCCTATCAAAGTCACGATGCCCACACCCGTGCTCCACGCTATGAATTGCGTGAACCAGATATACGGCGACCAGTTACCAATTACCGGAATGATGAAACTTGGCTTCACTACTTGCACCATGGCTTGCATCAGCGTGCCGGCCAGCGCTACAAAACCCACCATCACAAACCAGTGCGCGATTGCGCTGCCAGTGAATTTCAACATCTTGCCGTGGCCAAGAATCTCGATCGCCATATTCTTGAAACGCTGGCCCTTAGCCGCACTACGGGTTGGATCGGGTTGGCCGGACTTAATGCGCCGATACATTTCGCGCCCCCGCACGGCTATCGCCACCAGCGCCACAGCGGTTGTCACATACGAGATAAGACCAAGCAACAACGTCATATCCCAATCATCCCGTGCCGCCTCGACTTTGCCGAGGTAATTCGGGAAGCGCTTGGGGAAAGAAAGAAAAGGCATTCCCCCTGCGCATCTCCCCGAACGACCTCTTTACAGCTAGGTCCGAAGCTCGGGGCGGGAAGGCGGCAGAAACACTGTTTTTGTGTGTTTCAGAGCCTTTCCGAGAGAGCGATGGACCGGGAATAACGGGGAGGCAGGGGGCGTTAACTGGATAACTCGAAGTTGAGTCGGTCGGACTCAATCTTTTGACAGGATTCGGCTCAACCTCGAGAATAAGACCGTAGCCCGGCATTAAACAGGCTTATTTCCCCCTCCCGAGCGGGAGCGAGAATGACAAGGAGTAAAGAATGGCTAGAGCAGTCGGAATCGACCTAGGAACCACAAACAGCTGCGTATCGGTACTGGAGGGCGGCGAGCCCACGGTTATCGCCAACGCGGAAGGCGCTCGCACGACCCCGTCGATCGTCGCCTTCGCTAAAAACGGGGAGGTGCTCGTCGGTGAAGTAGCCAAGCGTCAATCCGTGACCAACGTCGAACGGACTATTCGCTCGGTCAAGCGCCACATGGGTACCAACTGGACCTTCCCTGAACAAGGGGACATCGATGGCAAGAAGTACACACCACAAGAAATCTCTGCACGTATCTTGATGAAGCTCAAGCGCGACGCCGAAAGCTTCTTGGGTGACACAGTTACTGATGCTGTCATTACCGTCCCTGCATATTTCTCTGATGCAGAGCGTCAAGCAACTAAGGAAGCCGGCGAGATCGCAGGTCTTAACGTGTTGCGTATCGTCAACGAGCCAACCGCAGCAGCACTTGCATACGGTTTGGACAAGGGCGATAAAGAACAAACAATTTTGGTCTTCGACTTGGGTGGTGGAACCTTCGACGTTTCACTTCTCGAAATCGGCGACGGTGTTGTTGAAGTTAAGGCAACCAATGGTGATAACCACCTTGGTGGCGATGACTGGGATCAAGCCGTTGTTGATTACTTGGTAACAACATTCAAAGCCAAGAACGGCATTGATTTGACCAAGGACAAGATGGCGATGCAACGCGTTCGCGAAGCTGCTGAAAAGGCAAAGATCGAACTCTCTGCATCACAATCAACATCGATCAATCTTCCTTACATCACCGTGGATGCTGAAAAGAATCCATTGTTTATGGACGAGACCGTTACACGTGCTCAGTTCCAGGCAATGACATCAACCCTGTTGGAGCGTTGCAAGACGCCATTCCAGCAAGTCTTGAAGGATGCCGGAATTCCAGTAAAGGACATCGATCACGTTGTTCTCGTTGGCGGTTCTACTCGTATGCCAGCTGTCGTGGACTTGGTCCGCGACCTGACTGGTGGCAAGGAGCCAAACAAGGGCGTTAACCCTGATGAAGTTGTTGCCGTTGGTGCAGCTTTGCAGGCAGGTGTCTTAAAGGGTGAAGTGAAGGACGTTCTTCTTCTCGACGTCACACCATTGTCGCTTGGTATTGAAACCAAGGGCGGCGTGATGACCAAGTTGATCGAACGCAACACCACTATCCCAACAAAGCGTTCTGAAATCTTCACCACCGCTGATGACAATCAGCCAGCAGTGCAGATTGTTGCCTTCCAGGGCGAGCGTGAAATGGCCGCATACAACAAGCGTCTCGGCATGTTCGAACTCACAGGCATCGCACCAGCACCACGTGGTGTGCCACAAATTGAAGTGACCTTCGATATCGACGCAAACGG
>CAJAEK010000122.1 GCA_903938735.1 uncultured Actinomycetes bacterium
CAATTGTCGTTCTCGCTGCTCTGACTAATGCGTTGAAGCTAGTGAAGAAGGACCTTGCGACCGCTCGCATCATCATGAGCGGCGTTGGTGCTGCCGGCACCGCGGTTGCACGTTTGTTGGTTGCATCTGGTGCGCGCAACATTATTGGTTTCGATCACAAGGGCTTGGTACGCGAACACAACGAAGGCGATGACCCGATGCGCACCTGGTTCCTAGAGCATTGCAATCCCGGTGAATTCCGCGGCACGTTGGGCGAAGCGCTCAAGGGTGCAGATGTATTCATCGGTGTTAGCGCACCAAATATCGTGAGCGAAGCCGATGTCGCATCCATGGCGCCGAACGCCATCGTCTTTGCACTCGCCAATCCAGATCCAGAAGTTGATCCAGTTATCGCTCGTAAATATGCCGCGGTTGTCGCGACTGGTCGCAGTGATCAACCCAACCAAATTAATAACGTCTTGGCATTCCCGGGAATCTTCCGAGGCTTGTTAGATGCACACATCTCCAAGATCACCGAGAAGATGCTGGTCGCTGCTGCTGAAGCGATTGCCGGATGTGTATCCGCGGATCAGCTCAACGCGAACTTCATTGTGCCGAGCGTTTTTGATGCTCGCGTCGTTGGCGCTGTCGCCAACGCTGTGAAGAGCGCTTCTTAAAGAGAGCAGATTCGCCGCCCACAATCACGCCGATATACGTCATCACAATGCCGGTGACCAAATATCCAGTGACTGACGCGCCAGATGTCGGCAGGACTAGGTCGAGCACGAGCGAACCGACGAGCTGACCACCCACACTAAAGAGCGTGAAGGTCAATACTCCTAAGTGCTGCACAACAGTCGATGCCATCGCAATATAAATAACGCCGGTGACGCCACCCAAATAAATCCACCACGGATGAGTCGGTAGCGCGTAGAGATGGTCGCCACGCGCGACCATCATCACCACGAGAAATACAAACAAAAATAGCGTGCCCATAATGAAGTTGAGTAATGAGGTCGTATAGCTCTGGCCTGTGTGCACGTTGATGGATCCGTTCAGCGCGCGCTGAATTCCAATCACGCATCCGGCTAATGTGGAAAGTATTACTGCGGCAGCGCTATATGTGCTGACCTGTAACTTATCGAAGACTGAAATAACGATTGCTGCGACGGTGATGGCGGCAGCGATTACTCGTCGAGGCGAGATGTGCTGGCGCGAACCGCCGCCCAATCCCACCTTGTCGACGAATAACGAGATTGCAGTCTGTCCTGCGATCGCGGTGACCGAATACACCGCAACACCAATCAAGGGCACCGTATGGGTTTGGGTGGCGATAGCGGCGCCACCCAACATGCCGGCAAAGAGTCGCCATCTCGAGATTGATTGAGCTTTTACTGCTTCGCGCAATCGCGTGATGCCGCTTCGGATGGTCGGGTTAAAGGCTGTAACGACGAGAATTGCAACAAGTCCGGAGGAGAATGAGACCAGCGCGGCCTCGATGTTGTTCTTCATGAGATGCGAGAGTTGGCCATTTGCTCGCGCTTGGATTGCAATCAGAATTCCAGTAGCAGCCGCCATGAGTTCGAGCCGAATGAGATGACGTTTGTTACTCATGCCCCAACTCCTCAAGTCGTGCCGTCACGGTCAGCCATTCTTCTTCAATCGCTTCTTTGCGGTCTTGAACGGCAGCAAATTCTTTCATTGCCTGGGCCAGAGCAACGTGATCGAAGGCGAGTTCTTCTTGCTTTGCTGTAAGCGAAGCAATTTCTTCATCCGCTTTCAGCATCTGCTTTTCCACTCGTGCCAAATCCTTTTTGAGCTGCTTTAGCTCGACAATGTTTGATGAGCCACTCTTCTTAGTTTCGGTGGTGGTTGGCGTTGAGTCATGCCGTAGCTGTAAATACTGCTCGATGCCGCCGGGGAGATCACGCAATTTCTCATCGCCCAACAATCCAACGAAGGTGTCACAAACGCGTTCAAGGAAGTAACGATCGTGCGAAATAACCAGTAGCGTGCCGCCGAAAGAATCGAGCAAATCCTCAAGGGCAGTAAGCGTCTCAACATCGAAATCGTTAGTTGGTTCGTCCAGCAATAAAACATTGGGCGAATCCATTAATAAACGAGTGAGCTGTAGACGTCGACGTTCGCCACCCGAGAGATCACCGACAGGTGTCCATTGCGATTCGGTGTTGAAACCCAATTTTTCACAGAGCTGGCTGGCCGACATCTCTTTGCCATTGCCCAGCTGAACGTGGTTTGCGACCTTTTCCACCGCTTCTAATACTCGCCAAGTCGGATTGAGTTCCTCAAGATGTTGCGAAAGAAATGCTGGCTTCACGGTTACGCCAGTTACCAACTTGCCGCCGTTTACTTTGAG
>CAJAEK010000123.1 GCA_903938735.1 uncultured Actinomycetes bacterium
ACCTTGAGCAAAGCGTTAGGAAATCCCTTGCTCTCGAACGACGATGTAGAGCGCGTTCGTTCCATCATTACAGAATCTGGTGCTCTTAATGAACTCGAGCAGCTCATCACTGATTTAACGGATCAAGCGGTTGCGGCGCTCAATGCCCCAGTTCTGCATTCTGATGCTCGTGAAATTTTGACCGAACTAGCCACCGTTGTTACACGTCGTAAGAGTTAGGAACTCATGAAGCGAGTAAAGGGTCCTACAGACCACGTAGTAATTGTTGGTGCCGGACTAGGCGGACTGAGCGCTGCGCTCCGATTGGCTGGCGCAGGTCGTAAAGTCACGGTTGTTGAACGCGAAAGTGTTCCTGGTGGACGTAACGGATTGCTCAATAAAGATGGCTATGCCTTCGATACCGGCCCAACGGTTTTAACGATGCCTAACTTGATTCAAGATGCGCTCTCTTGCGTGGGTGAAGATATTAAGGATTGGTTAGAGCTGGTTCCGCTTGATCCGCTCTATCGCGCCTTCTATCACGACGGTTCCACGCTCGATGTCCACGCCGATACCGGCCGCATGCAAGAAGAGATCCGAACCGTGATTGGCGCTGAAGAAGCGGCGGGGTACGGTCGTTACGTCGATTTCGTCACCAAGCTCTACAAGTACGAAATGAACGATTTCATCGACCGCAATATCGATTCACCACTCAATCTTTTGACGCCTAACCTGGCCAAACTCGTGGCACTCGGCGGCTTTCGACGCCTCGCGCCAAAGGTCAACGACTATCTGAAGGACCCACGCACCCAGAAGGTCTACTCGTTCCAGGCAATGTATGCCGGGGTCAGCCCACAACAAGCGCTCGCCATCTACGCAATCATCGCTTACATGGATTCGGTCAACGGCGTCTTCTTCCCTAAGGGCGGAATGCACGCGGTTCCCCGCGCTCTCGCTGGCGCTGCTGCAAAACATGGCGTTGAATTTAAATACAACAGCACGGTCACATCAGTAGAACATTCCAACGGTCGGGCGACCGCGGTCATGACCGAAAATGGTGAACGCATCGAATGCGATGCGGTAATTCTCAACCCTGATCTGCCTGTGGCGTGGCGCGATTTGCTCGGCAAGACGCCTGCTTCAGTAAAGCGCCTTAATTACTCACCATCGTGTGCAACGCTATTGGTTGGCTCCTCCAAGAGTTACCCACGTTTAGCTCATCACAACATTCACTTTGGCGAGTCATGGGATGGCGTCTTCGATGAGCTCATCAACAAGAAGACGTTGATGACCGACCCCAGCTTGCTAGTCACTGTCCCGACGCATGACGACCCATCATTAGCACCCGCGGGCAAGAGTTCGTATTACGTTCTCTTCCCTACCCCAAATCTCACCGCGGATATCGACTGGAAAGTCGAAGGACCGAAATACCGCGATCAGATGATTCGCACAATGGAAGCGCGTGGTTATGAAGGCTTTGGTGATTCGATTGAAGTCGAACACTTGACCACACCACTGGATTGGCAAGCACAAGGCATGGAACAAGGCGCACCCTTTGCGGCCGCACACACCTTCTTCCAGACGGGTCCATTCCGATCAAAGAACATGGCAAAGGGATATGAGAATGTGGTCTTTGCTGGATCCGGAACGCAGCCAGGTGTTGGTGTTCCAATGGTATTGATTTCGGGTCGTTTAGCCGCGGAGCGAATCGTTGGTCCGGTTAGCTAACTGCTAGACCCCAATATCCTCGTTCCACACTTCCGGCTTCTCGGCGATAAATTTTGCCATCAAGTCTTTACATTCTTGCGAATTTAAATTGATGACTTCAACGCCATTGGCGCGTAGTAGATCTTCCGCTCCCATAAAGGTCTCATTTTCACCGAGCACCACTCGTGGAATTCCATAGAGCAATATCGCACCGGTACACATGTTGCAGGGCGACAAGGTGGTATACATAGTTGCTTTTTGGTAAACCGACGCAGGTAACCGACCAATATTTTCTAGGCAGTCAGTTTCACCATGGCGAATTGCACTACCCAGTTGAACGCGCTTGTTGTATCCAGTGCCCAACACCTTGCCATCCACGACTAACGCGCCGCCAATCGGCACGCCACCTTGCGAACCACCTTCACGCGCAGCCG
This sequence comes from uncultured Actinomycetes bacterium, assembly GCA_903938735.1. GTDB lineage: Bacteria > Actinomycetota > Actinomycetes > Nanopelagicales > Nanopelagicaceae > AAA044-D11. The sequence continues at coordinate 2,121 of CAJAEK010000123.1, forward strand.
CTATTGCATACTCCAAAAATTCTTGATCGGTACTCATGATTCTCTTCTTTCTATATCTGGTGACGAAACGACGAAAGCCAGCTGGCACAAAGGCTAGCTGGCTTTCGGTTAAATCGGGGTATTACTTCTCTGCTGAAACCTTCTTCTTTGCAGCGACGTAATAAATTACAAAGGCAAGCACGAAGCCAACCAAGAATGCGATATCGCCAATTCCTGGATGGTGCTTAACAAAGTAACCGGAATAATACGACTGGTTCGAGAAGCCCCAGATTGCAATAAACCCTGCAACCACAAAGGCAATTGGACCAGCAATATTCTCTCGCTTGGCGAAGAGCAGCTTCTCAATGGATGCGCCCTTGCGGATGACCTTGTCGGCAATCAAAACGCCTAGCCATGGCCCAATCCAGTAGGACATAACCAACAAGAAGTTCTCGTAGTTGTTCGCTGGATTGTTGAGCGCAGCATGAGCCAAGAGGAATCCGAGAATTCCAAAAATGATTGCAGAGATTGCACGACGCTGCTTACTACCGACCTTGAAGCCGATTGCCAAGAACGACAGTGCGCCTGAATAAATGTTCAGCACGTTTGCGCAGATTGATCCGCCGACAATGCCGAGCAAGACAAGTTTGCCAAGCCATGAAGGCATCAAGTGTGTGAAGTCACCGGTTGGGTTGGTATTCGCACCATAGCCGTGCATGCCAGCTGTTACAGCGGCTGCTCCGACAATCTGAAGAATGGTTGAGGAAACGAAGATTCCAAAACCAGCTGCACGACCCGCTGCCTTGCCATCTGTTGATGCAGGTAGGTAACGAGCGAAGTCAGATGAGAATGGGTTCCAGCCGGCGGCGTATCCGTAGACAGCGCCAACCAACAACAAGAATCCACCAGGGGTATGGCCACCAGCGTGTGCGCTGAGGTGTCCCTTGCTCAGTGCGTAGATTGCTGCGGCACCGAAGACGACTACGAGATATGGGAAGAGGTACTTCTCCACATTCTGGACCAAGTTGTGACCGATGAATGCGATCGCAACCTGAATCAACACAACGATGATGAGTGCGGTGAGCACCTTCATCTTGGTGAGGTCTGCAAGCGCGAACGCGCCGGAGACGCTATTCACTGCGAACCAACCGATACCTGCTGCGCCAGCGTTCAACACTGAAGGAATGATGTTGCCGAGCTTGCCGAAGGCAGAGCGGCTTACGATCATTTGTGGGACGCCGTACTTAGGGCCGTCTTGAGTTAGGACATACTGACCGGCTGCGCCGAGTGCGTTACCGATAACAATGCCGAGAACGGCTTGCCAGAAAGTAAGGCCGAAAAATAGAACGCCGAGAGCGCCAACATAAATTGTTGCGAACTCAAGGTTAGGGCTGGTCCAGGTCGCAAATAGATTGCGCGCCTTGCCGTGTCGATCTTTTGAGGGAATTGATTCGATACCGCCTGGCTCTACCGCGAGAACCTTCTCGCCGTATTCGCCTTCTCTCATCTCTAGGTTAGACATATCTCTCCTGATTTTGTTATCGGGGGTGTTTGCGACCCCGAGTGAAATGACGGCTCACTGGGCCGAGGGAATGCAAGGAAAATACCCGTCTCCCGCCACTACTCAGGGGTTCGCCACGCGGGTGAGAGCTCGCCCCGCGCCATCCCCCGTCTAGGATTCCCGCATGAACGAACTCGACGCGGCCGGCATAACCGACCCAGCCCTTCGAGCCTCGTACGCCGAGTGCAAGCGACTGAATTCGCTCCACGGCAAGACCTATTACTTGGCCACCTTGCTACTCCCGCCCGCCAAGCGACCACACGTCCATGCCCTCTACGGCTTTGCGCGTTACGCCGATGAAATCGTGGACGATTTGGAGTCAACTCTGACTCAGGAAGAGAAAGCAGAAGCGCTTTCGAGTTGGGGAAATGGCGTCCTTGCTGACCTGCGTGCTGGCGTTAGCCATGACCATATCGGTGCGGCGCTGGTCGATACCGTCAATCGATTTGATATTCCAATCGCGCACTTCGAGGCTTTCTTGCACTCCATGACCATGGATTTAACGGTGAGCGAGTATCAGAGCTACGGCGACCTGATGGAGTACGTCTACGGCTCCGCCTCAGTAATCGGTCTGCAGATGGTTCCCATCTTGGGGGTACTTGATCCAGCGGCGTATGCAGCTGCCGAAAAATTAGGAACTGCCTTTCAATTAGCGAACTTCATTCGCGATGTGGGAGAAGATTTAGAACGCGGTCGGGTCTATCTTCCGATTGACGAATTAACCGCCGCTGGCGTCACATCAGAGATGTTGGAAGAACGTGTACTGACTCCTGAAATTCGTAACGCGCTGAAGTTTCAGATTGAGCGTGTTCGTCGATTGCAACGCGAAGCCACGCCGGGTATCCAGATGCTCGCCGCAGAAAGTCGCGCCTGCATCGAAGCTGCGGGTGAGCTGTATTGCGGCATCGTCGATGAGGTCGAAAAAATCGATTACCAAATCTTCGAGAAGCGGGCCGTCACTTCTACATGGCGCCGCATCAAGGTTGCTTTGCCTGCGTTGATCAGAGCGCGCAGAGCGCGTAGGTAGCAAATAACTGCTAGCCTTTTTACCAACGGGAGCCGAGGAATTGGCTGAGAGGATCCGATAGCCGGATCGACCGTAGGACCAGTTCGGTAATGCGAATTGGAAAGGGGTTCATCATGCATATCCATTTAATGGCGGTTTTTTTCACGGCGTGGGGTTATCAACTCACCTACCTGGAGTTTGTTGCATTCGTTACATCAGTTGTGGGCGTTGCTCTCGGCGTATTCGGACCTCGTCAAACCTGGCCGTGGTGGAATATCTCGTCACTTCTTTACGCAGGACTCTTCTATGAGCAGAAGTACTACGCGAGCGCTGCCTTGCAATTCGTCTTTGTGGCGGGCGGAATCTGGGGTTGGTTTGGCTGGGGTCCCAAGGGCGCAAAGCCTGCACGACTAACCGCGAAGGCGAAGGCAGGCTGGGGTGCACTGATGCTGATCGGCTGGTTTGCGCTTTATCCAGTGCTCAAGAAAATTGGTGCGGCAGCTTCTCTTACAGATGCATTTGGCTTTGTCGGCAGCTGTATTGCACAAGTGCTGATGGTGGTCGAGAAATACGAAAGCTGGCCGCTCTGGTTTGTCGTGGATGGCGTCTACACCTATCAGTTCTGGCACGGCGGCAGCTATCTAACCGCTATCTTGTACTTCATCTTCGTTCTCATCGCCGTTGGCGGTTGGAAGCGCTGGTTACGTGAATCCCGAGCCGAGGCGGTTATTGCACATCATGCAGATTCCAGTAAATCTTCTTGACCATATTCAGAACGCAGAAGCCAAGTGTGGCCCGGCAGTTCTGATCACGATCGATGGACCAGCAGGTGCGGGCAAGACCACGCTTGCTGAAACACTTCGCGAAAAATTAGCCGAGCTTGGGCGTTCCGTCACCGTGCTCCATATGGATGATGCCTATGAAGGATGGGAGAATGCGCTCGGCGGTTCACTTTCATCCCGATTGCGCAACGAAATCGTGCCGGCGCTGGCAAGCGGCAAGGCATATACCTTTCCGCGCTTTGACTGGCTCATAAATAAATGGGACGAACCCACTCGTCATGAACCAACCGACGTCATCATTCTCGAAGGTGTCGGCGCGGGTCAGCGAGCGACTCGATCGGTCACATCCCTCGCTATCTGGATTGATATCTCGCCCAAAGAGGGAATGAATCGCGTTTTAGAACGCGACGGTTTTGCTATCGAACGCGAGATGAAGCACTTTAAAAAGCAGGAACTCGTTCACTTTGCGGCCGAGGGAACGGCGAGCGCTGCGGATTACTCGCTCGATGGTGCGTCCTAGCCAGCCCTAGCGGGGTTTCCTCTCTAAGATTTTGCCGTGTCAGACCTATCGGGCCAACTCATTGATGGCCGCTACCAATTGCAGCATCTCATTGCCGCTGGTGGCATGGCGAGCATTTACGCCGCTTTTGACACTCGACTCGATCGCAAGGTCGCGGTCAAAATTATGCACCCACACCTCGCCAACGACGAAGAGTTCGTCAATAGATTTATCCGGGAAGCTAAGGCGACTGCATCACTGTCGCATCCCAATATCGTTGCGATTCAGGATCAGGGATGGAACGAAGGTGGAGCGCCAGCGATCTTCTTGGTGATGGAATTTATCGAGGGCTTCACCTTGCGCGAATTACTTCATGAGCAAGGCGCGCTCGCTGCGGATGTGGCGCTTCGATATCTCGCACCGGTCGTCAGCGCTTTGGTCGCGGCCCACAAACAAGGAATCATCCATCGCGATTTAAAACCTGAAAATATTTTGATTGCCAAAGACGGAAGAGTAAAGATTGCGGACTTTGGCTTGGCCCGCGGCGCAAGCCTCGGCACGACCATGACCGTCGAGTCCAGCGTTGTGCTGGGCAGCGTCTCGTACCTCGCGCCTGAACAGGTGCAGCGTGGTGTAAGCGATGCACGAAGTGATATTTACTCCTTAGGCATCATGCTCTTTGAAATGGTGGTCGGAAAGCGTCCTTTCGATGGCGACTCCCCTATTGCCATTGCCTATAAGCACGTCAACGAACGTGTTCCTGCACCGTCCACAATCAAAGCGGGGTTGCCGGTATTGCTGGACGAGATAGTTCTCAAGGCAACTGATCCAAATCCAGATAAGCGATATAGAGATGCCGCGGCAATGGAGTTGGATATTCAAAAGCTACAACAAGAACTTGATCCAGCTCGACGTCAGCTCACGCTTGAACTAGATGTTGCGCCGCTGATCGCTAAACCAACGAAGAGCGCGAAGAAAAAGTCGCAATCAGAAAAGCTCGCACGACCTGGACTTCGATTTGGATCGGTCCCGGTCACGAATCCAATTACGAGAACCTCAACCGCATCAGCAGCCCGAGAGAGTGAACCCATGCGCGAAGCAACAAACTCCACCGCCGAAATCCGACGCCGCAAACTCTCGCGCCGGGTAAAGCGTAATCGATTTGTAGCCGCGGTTATTCTTGTTGGCGCGCTTGGCTTTGGTTGGTATCACTTTTTAGGCGCAGGTAGCGGTGTCAGCATCCCATCGGTCGCCGGGTTATCTCAGGCGCAAGCAAATTCAATGTTGCAGCCGCTCGGTCTAAGCGCCGACGTTGCGGCAACTGTGCCCAGTGAAGAAATTCCGGCTGGTGTCATCATCTCCTCTTCGCCGGGCGGTGGTGGTCACGTCAAAAAAGGCGGCACCGTTCACCTCACTATCTCGCAAGGTCCAGCGCAGATTGCAGTCCCGTTGCTTGTCGGACTATCGCCAGCCGATGCCAACAAGGCAATTGCAGCTGCTGGTCTACAAATCGGAACAACGACGCCGGCCTATAGCGAGACCGTGACGGCAGGTGCCGTGATTGACGGAGTACCAGCAGCGGGCACGCAAGTAAGGAAAAATACCCAAATTGATTTGTTGGTGAGCCAAGGCCCAGCTCCTGCAGGCGCACAGTCGTACATCGGTCTTTCAAGCGATCAGGCGTTGAACGAACTAACCGCCGCCGGCTACAAAGTACTCAGCAAGTACGGGTACAGCGACACCATCCCAGCTGGTTCAGTCATCACACAATCACCGCCCGCCAATACTCCACTCCCTAAGGGTTCGAACATCACGATTGTGATTTCGTCCGGCAGCGCAAAGGCTGCGGTCCCCAACGTTCTTAAGCAATCTACAAACTCCGCGACCGCTAACTTGGAGAATGCCGGCTTTGTCGTGAAGGTGAAGAGCTCGGGCACGCGCAAGAGCAAGGTAGTTGTCGCAATCTCTCCCAAGGCGGGAACCAAACTCAAGCGTGGCGGGACGGTAACAATCACCGTCAGATAGGGTTGCCGAATGGCCACTACTAAATCCACGCTGCCCCGTCTTGGCGCTCATACGCCCACATCTGGCGGCATGGCCAAGCGATCCATTGCCTACGCGCAAGAAATTGGTGCGGAAGCTATTCAAGTCTTTGCATCGAATCCTCGCGGCTGGGCAATGCCTGAAGCCAACCCCGAGGCAGATAAAGCATTTCGCGATAAAGCGCTTGAGCTCGATATCGAAACCTATGTTCATGCGCCCTTCTTAATCAATCTAGGTTCTCCTACGCCCAGCACCTATGAAAATTCGGTTGCATCGACCGCGTACTCTCTCAAGCGCGGTAGAGAAATTGGTAGTCAGGGCGTTGTCATTCACACTGGCTCTGCGGTCGATGAAAATCACGTTGATAAAGCGTGGAAACAAATCAATAAGGGCATGATGCCCGTCCTTAAGAAACTGACCGACGAAGACCCATGGCTATTGCTCGAGCCAACCGCAGGTCAAGGCCAATCACTAGTGAAAAAGTTAGACGACTTAACTAAATATTTCGACGCGTTGGAGTGGCACCCCAAAGTTGGTGTCTGTCTCGACACCTGCCACGTCTTCGCCGCTGGTCATGACATCGCCAAAAAGGGTGGGATGACCGAGACGCTCGATCTGCTCGTAAGCTTGGTCGGTATTGAGCGCATCCAGTTGATTCATGCCAATGATTCGATGGATGTCTGTGGCGCTCTCAAGGATCGCCATCAAAACCTTGGTGATGGCGAAATCGGGATCAAGCCATTCGAAGAGCTACTCGCCCACCCGGCCGTTAAAACCGCTCCCCTCATCCTCGAAACGCCAGGTATGGAACCGGAGCACGGCAAAGAAGTGGCACTGCTCAAGAAAATGCGTAGCAAGATTAAGTGAGAGTTGCTCGAAAAGAAGTAATTTTTGCGGCGCTGCTTCTTGGCGTTGCTGCAATCTGGGGTGGCGCCTTCGTCGTCATGAAAGACACCTTGCGCCGCTTGGATGTGAATTCCTTCTTAGCGTGGCGTTTCATTATTGCCACGGCGATCCTGATCGCGATTCGCCCCGCCGCCCTGAAGTTGATTGACAAGAAATTCCTTCTCAAAGGTGCGCTGATCGGATCATTCCTTGGTGCTGGTTTTATTCTGCAATCTTTTGGTTTAACAATGACATCGGTGGCAAAGACTGGATTCATTACCGGTCTCTATGTCGTTTTCACGCCGTTACTTGGCGCAGTGATTCTGCGGCAACGAACCCACATCTGGCAATGGATATCGGTAGCGATTGCCACAGTGGGCTTGGCGCTACTGTCTTACAACGGCGTGAATATTTCGACCGGTGATTTCCTGGTCTTTCTTTCCGCTCTGGCTTTCGCCTCCCATATCTCCGCACTAGGGCAATGGAGTTCAGCGATGGATGTCTATGCCCTAACGATTGTCCAACTGGGAACCTGCGCCGTCATCACGACAATTGCAAGCCTGAAGAGTGGTTTTCATATGCCGCCCGACCGTGGCGTCTGGTGGGCAATTATTTATACCGCCGTCTTCGCCACAGCAATCGCATTCATCTTTCAAACGTGGGCACAATCGTTCATGCCCGCTACGACCGTCGCAGTAGTCCTGACCATGGAGGTCGTATTCGCCGCCTGGTTTGGCGTTTGGTTCGGACACGAGACGATGACAGCGAAGATTCTCTTCGGGGGCTTGCTCGTCGTGACCGCCATGTATTTAATTATCCTGACCGAGAACATCAAGCCGAAGGCGGTAGAGACTGCATGATTGATTTACGTTCTGATACCGTCACTAAACCCAGCCAAGCGATGCGCGAAGCAATGTTCGCTGCTCCAGTCGGCGATGATGTGTATGGCGATGATGCGACTGCAAATTCATTAGAAGAGAGTGTCGCGCATTTGCTGGGCAAGGAAGCTGGCTTATTCACGCCTTCTGGTTCACTTGCCAATCAGCTGGCGATTCGAATGTTGGTCAAGCCCGGCGAGGAACTTCTTTCGGAAACTCATTCGCATATTGTCCGAGCCGAACTCGGTGCAGCCGCGGTCTTTAGTGGAATCACCACCCGCACGTGGTTAGCAGATCGCGGCATACTTAAAGCAAGCGATGTGCTGGAAATCGCTCGGCCAGATTCCGGTCCGTACCTGGTTTCAACCACCGCGATTGCCGTGGAAAACACTCATAATTTTGGTGGCGGATCCATCCAGCCGCTGAACGAGATTGCAGAATTGCGACGAGAATCTCAAGCGCTCGGTATCGCCATGCATTTGGATGGCGCTCGGTTGTGGAACGCTCACGTGGCGACCGGAATCGCTTTAAAAGATTATGCCCAACATTTTGACACTGTTTCGGTCTGTCTCTCCAAGGGTTTGGGTGCTCCAGTCGGCTCGGTCATGGTGGGTTCGAAGGAACTCGTGGCGACTGCACGCCAATGGCGTAAACGTTACGGCGCTGGCATGCGCCAGATTGGAATGCTGGCGGCGGCCGGTCATTTCGCGCTGGATAACAACATTGCTCGGCTATCCGAGGATCATCGACGTGCGCAATTAATTGCCACGGCAGCGCATTCAATCTCGCCAACATTTGTCGATCCAACAACCGTTGATACCAATATCGTCGCGTTAGATTTACGAGCGATAAAGGCGACAGCTAGCGAAGTAAATGCTTCGTTAAAGGCAGAAGGAATTCTTGCAAGTGCTTTGGGACCTAAATTCCTACGCCTCGTCACGCATCTAGATGTTAACGATGGTGATATTGAGGCTACTTGCGTGGCGCTTAAGAAAGTTCTAAGCAACGCCCTCGTGGCGTAGCAACCAGTCTTTTACTTCAAGTCCATAACCGTAATTTCCGAGTGCTCCACCGGTCTTGACGACTCGATGGCACGGGATGATCGGTGCAATTAAATTACGAGCACATGCACTACCGGCGGCACGTACGGCGTCGGGTGATCCTGCTCGCTTTGCCAGATCGGCATACGACCAGACCTTGCCAGCTGGAATTTTGCGCATCGCTTTCCAGGCGGCCTGTGAAAATGCTGCGCCGGGTTGACGAGTCTGAATCGAATTAAAGGCGCTCAAATCACCATCAAAATAATCGCTCACCAGATCGCTGATGATGGGTATCGACTTTACGCGCGAGTGTTGTTGCGACGAGTCGGTCGGATCCATGCGCTCTAACAAATCATCAAAACTGCGAAAGCCGGCGCCGAGCAACACATGCTCGTTGCTAATGAGATAGAGGGTCCCGACCGGAGTTTTGGTCGATGTCAGCGAGAGCATTTCTCAAGTGTAGGTCAGATTATTTAGCGGCGAAAGGTCTAGCGATCCCGCAACATCTCGGCTACCAAGAAGGCCAGCTCGAGTGATTGGGAGTGATTTAACCGTGGATCACAAGCGGTCTCGTATCGAGTCGCAAGGTCCTCGTGTGAAATCTGTTCGCCACCGCCTACGCACTCGGTCACATCATCACCAGTCAGTTCGATATGAATTCCGCCTGGGTGCGTGCCCTGTGCTTTATGGACCTCGAAGAAACCACGGACTTCATCGGTGACATCTTCAAATTTACGAGTCTTGTAACCGCTCGGAGCTTCATACGTATTTCCGTGCATAGGATCGCAGACCCAGAGAACTTTGGCGCCCGACTCAGTGATTGCCTTGACCAACGGCGGCAACTTCTCACGAATCAAGCCCGCGCCCATACGAGTAATCAAGGTCAAGCGGCCAGGCTCGTTAGTTGGGTTGAGCTTGGCAATCATCGCTAGCGCATCTTCTGGTGTTGTCTTTGGTCCCAGCTTGATGCCAATTGGGTTTTGAATCTTCGCTGCAAAGTCCATGTGTGCGCCGTCGAGTTGGCGAGTGCGCTCGCCAATCCAGACAAAGTGTGCGGAGACGTCGTATGGCAGATCAGTTCGAGAATCGATTCGAGTCAGCGCCTTCTCGTATTCAAGAATGAGCGCCTCGTGGCTCGAGTAAAAATCTACGGTCTTGAAGGCTTCGGGGTCCACACCGGCAGAAGCCATGAAATCCAAAGCGCGACCGAGCTCGGTAGCCATCTGCTCATATCGAGCACCGAAACGTGGATCGCTGACAAAGCCCTTGTTCCATTCGTGCACCTGGCGAAGATCAGCAAAGCCGCCTTGCGTAAAGGCACGAACCAGATTGAGTGTGGCTGATGATGTGTTGTACACCTGCACGAGTCGCTGCGGATCTGGTCGGCGAGCTTCTTCAGTAAATTCAATATCGTTAACAGCGTCGCCGCGATATGCAGGAAGCGTGACATCACCACGGGTCTCATCATTGTTGCTTCGTGGCTTAGCAAATTGTCCAGCCATGCGTCCGACCTTGATGACCGGCAAGCTAGCGAAATACTGCAAAACCGCAGCCATCTGCAAAATTGTTTTGATGCGATTACGAATCGAGTCGGCGGTAGCGGCGGCAAAAGTTTCGGCGCAATCTCCACCTTGAAGCCAAAACGCTTTTCCTTCGGCGGCTTCAGCGATACGAGCCTTGAGGTTGTCACATTCGCCGGCGAAGACCAGCGGTGGCAACTTCTTGAGTGTTTCAACAGCAGCGCGGACTTCAGCGCCATCTGGACCGCCGGGCCATTGTGGCTGTTGAGCAGCCACAAGACCTGGCGTGAAGAGTGAATCTAAATTAGCCAAAGAAAACTTCCGCTTCAGCGTAGAGCTCTGGGCGAACGAGCTTGAGCTCGGTTGTAGCGGATGCCAATGGAACACGGGCGATGGTGGTTCCGTGGAGCGCAACCATCTTTCCAAAATCGCCTTCATGGATTGCGGTGATTGCGTTTACGCCAAAGCGAGTAGATAGAACCCGGTCAAATGCGGTTGGTGAACCACCGCGTTGAATATGTCCGAGTACGACCGTGCGAGTCTCCTTGCCGGTCTTCTCTTCGATCTGTTGTGACAGCCACTCGCCAATTCCTGACAACTTCACATGGCCGAATGAATCAAGGGTTTGATCCTTCACCATCATGTCGCCATCTTGCGGAATAGCGCCTTCAGCAATAACAATGATGGGCGCAAAGCCATCGGCAAAGCGACTCTCTACCCACTTGGCGACCTTGTCGACCGAGAACTTCACTTCTGGAATCAAAATTGCGGTTGCGCCACCGGCAATACCAGCGTGCAATGCGATCCAGCCAGCGTGACGACCCATAACTTCAACCACGAGCGCGCGGTGATGCGATTCTGCTGTGGTGTGGAGGCGATCAATTGCTTCCATCGCGATATTGACCGATGTATCAAAGCCAAATGTGTAATCCGTGTTATTCAAATCGTTATCGATGGTCTTAGGAACGCCGACAACCTTGACGCCCAATGAATCGAGCTTGGTTGCGACACCCAAGGTATCTTCGCCGCCGATGGCGACAAGTGCATCCACGCCCATCTTTGCCAAATTCTCTTTGATGCGCTCAACGCCATTTTCGATTTTGAATGGGTTGGTGCGCGAAGAACCAAGAATTGTTCCACCCTTAGGCAAAATGCCACGAGTGGTCTCCAGGTTCAAAGGCATGGTCAGGCCCTCGAGTGGACCCTTCCAACCGTCGCGGAATCCGACGAACTCGTAGCCATATTCCTTAACACCCTTGCGAACGACGCCGCGAATAACTCCATTAAGGCCGGGGCAATCTCCGCCACCAGTAAGGACACCAATACGCATTTCAAACTCCAGATCGGATGAAAAAAAGTTAGCCGTCGACAGTGACCTGACAAGTCTACCCTCAGTAGGCTCTGTGCCATGCCGAATAATTCTGAGCCCAGCACATCCGCACAGACGCTGGTCGCGGGCGTCGATTCATCGACCCAGTCCGTGAAGGTCGTCATTCGAGATGCCCATACCGGGCGGCTGATTCGCGAAGGTCGTGCCAGCCATCCCGATGGCACCGAAGTGGACCCATCGCACTGGTGGTCGGCGCTAAACACGGCGATTGAAAGCGCTGGCGGTCTGGCCGATGTTCAGGCGATTTCGGTTGGCGGCCAACAACATGGCATGGTCGCACTAGATTCTGATGGACAGGTCATTCGCCCAGCGTTGTTATGGAATGACACTCGATCTGCATCAACCGCAAACAATCTCAACAACGAAATCGGTGGATCGCCGGCAATGGCAGAGGCTGTCGGTTCCTCGCTCGTTGCATCCTTTACTGCGAGCAAAGTCCGCTGGTTAGCTGATAACGAACCTGATAATGCCGCACGTGTAGCAGCAGTCGCACTCCCCCACGATTGGTTGTCGTGGAAATTATCTGGGTCAACCGATATCAATGATTTATTCACCGACCGGTCAGACGCATCCGGCACCGGGTATTTCGATTCGGTAAGTTCGAGCTATCGCCGAGATATTTTTGCACGCGCTCTGAAAAGTGATCGCGCGGTTGTGCTTCCGCGAATTGTTGGGCCAAATGAATTCGGCGCAATGACATCAGCCGGATTAAAGATTGCCGCTGGTGCCGGTGATAACGCTGCCGCCGCGCTCGGTGTCGGGGCACAACCTGGCGATGTTGTGGTTTCACTCGGTACAAGCGGTACCGCCTTTGCAGTTTCAGAAACACCAACACACGAAGGCACGGGAACGGTCGCTGGATTTGCTGATGCCACCGGTCGTTTCTTGCCCTTGGTCTGCACGCTCAACGCCGCCCGAATCATGGATGCTGCGACTCGAATTCTTGGCGTTGATTTTGATCGGCTCGGCCAATTGGCACTTGCGGCGCAATCGGGCGCAAACGGTCTAACACTGCTCCCGTATTTCGAAGGCGAGCGAACTCCCAACCACCCGAATGCCACTGGCGTTTTTGCCGGAATGGATTTAGCTAATTCGAATCAACAAGATATTGCCCGCGCAATGATTGAGGGCATGCTCTGTGGATTGGCGGATGCGATAGAAGCCCTCGTTGAACTTGGTGTGGATGTTAAGCGAGTTCTACTTGTTGGCGGAGCCGCGAAAAATCCTGCGGTTGCACCAATTGCATCTGCACTTTTTGGGCGCGAAGTCTTGTTGCCTCCTGCTGGTGAATACGTAGCGGATGGCGCAGCGAAACAAGCCGCCTGGGCTTTGCTCGGTGGCGCAACCCCGCCGCAATGGAATCTCGGCGAAGTTGAAAAGTTCTCCTCGCCCGCAACGCCAGAAGTTTTGGCACGCTATCGTCAATTGCGCGATCGAACCGAAGGTTGGTAAGTCGTGACTCTTAAATCAGAGATACAGGCATATGTAGATTCCATGGCTGCATCAGGTTTACCGGCACAATGGGAAGCTCCAGTATCAGTGTTGCGCGCCAACACCGAGGGGCGTCCCACTCTCTCTGGCACACCTGAGAATATTTTTAACGTGGAACACCGGTTCATTCCTGGCCCAACCGCGGATTTACCGGTGCGAATTTATCGCCCACATGCCAAGACAACTTTGCCGGCGCTTATTTTCTTTCATGGCGGCGGGTGGGTGCTGAGCAATCTTGGCGTGTATGAACAATCGCTCCGTTCGCTAGCTAACCACGGTCAGTTCGTCGTCATCGCAGTGAATTATCAAAAAGCACCCGAGCATCCATTTCCTACTCCATTTGATGATTGTTATGCCACGCTTGAATGGGTTCATAAGAATGCACAAACATTAGGTATTGAGCCGGCGATGATTGGGGTTGCTGGCGATAGTGCCGGTGGCAATCTCGCAGCGGGTGTTGCAATAAAGGCGCGTGACAACCAGCTACCTCTAGCATTTCAAGGGTTGATTTACCCATGCATTGAACCAGCGCTGACAACGGAATCTGCCAAAGCAAACGCAGCGGGATTTGGGTTGACTACTCGCGGAATGAAATGGTTCTGGGAGCAATACCTTCAGAATTCTCGGGATCATAAAAACCCCTATGCCGTGCCATCGACCGCAAAGACGCTAACAGGTGTCGCGCCGGCCATTGTTGTCACAGCTGAATATGACCCATTGCTGGATGACGGATATGGATACGCCGATATGCTGAAGCGTGATGGCGTTACCACCGTCTACCGTGAGTACGAAGGTCAGATACATGGCTTTTTCAGTTTGGCGGCGGTGACTAATGCTGCACTGGAACTGCAACACTTCTTGGCCGATGAAATAAACGCCCTACTAGGCAGGTAGTGTTCGGCAAATGTCACGACGCAATTGGGTGCTTTTCTTTCTGGTCGGCCTGCTCTGGGGTATTCCGTATCTCTTGATGAAGGTGGCGGTCCGCGAACTCTCACCCGCACTCATCGTTTTTGACCGCGTATTTATTGGCTCGCTGGTTTTAATCCCAATAGCTATCAAACGTAAGACGCTTTCTCCAGCTTTCGCACACATGAAATACATTGCGATCTACGCCGTGGGCGAGATGGTCTTGCCATGGATCTTGATTACATCCGCAGAGAAAAAGGTGAGCTCTGGCCTTGCGGGACTTCTCGTCTCTACCGTTCCGATTTGGTCAACGATTATGGCTTCGTTCAATGGAGATAAATCGGTCTGGCATCACAAGCGACTCTTTGGTCTGATCCTTGGCTTTGTTGGACTGGTTTTGGTCGTGGGTATTGAAAGCTTCTCGGGCAATCAAAGTCTGTGGGCGATTGGCATGATTCTCCTTGCCTCGGTTGGCTACGCCGCTTCAACCATCATGGTCAATGCAAAGATTCCACACGTCGACGGGATAGCCATTAATGGCATTGCCATGGTCATTACTGCAATTGTGTATTTGCCGTTTGCAATCATCAATTGGCCATCACGCGTTCCATCGGGCGAGGCAACACTCTCGTTGATCGCGCTTGGTCTCTTCCCAACCGCAATGGCATTTATCTATTTCTTCCAGCTCATGAAATCAATCGGACCTGCTCGCAGCTCGCTGGTTACCTATCTCAATACAGCTTTCGCAGTGTTGTTGGGAGTGATTTTGTTACATGAGCCTTTGACAGTTGGAATCATGGTGGGCTTGCCGCTAGTCCTTGTCGGTTCCTACTTCGCTAGCCGTAAATCCTCACCAGCGTCTTAAATCTATTTCTCTGATTTTATTTCTCAGAGAAGCCTAATCGCGCCAAAAGTTTAGGGTCGCGTTGCCATTCCTTTGATACTTTCACATGCAAGCCCAAGTAAATTTTGGCACCCAAGAAGGTCTCGATATTTCCACGCGCCCGAGTACCAATCGCCTTTAGTCGTGAGCCTTGTGGGCCGATGATGATTGCCTTCTGGCTATCGCGCTCCACATGCAGGGTGGCATGAATATCGTAAAAATTCTTCCCTTCGCGCAGGGACATCTCATCGATGGATATAACAACCGAGTGGGGCAACTCTTCATACAAATCTTCAATCGCTACTTCGCGGATTAGTTCTGTAATCGTCATCTCGACCGCTTGGTCGGTGGTGATGTCCTCGGGATACAAGCTTGGTGATTCAGGAAGCGCCTTAGAGAGCAGCTCGAGCAGTAAATCCATCTGCTGATCATGCTTTGCGCTGATCGGCACAATCTCTTTCGGCGTGATCCCTAGCTTGTTTGCAAAGTCCGCGACGTTTTGCAGATGAGCCATCAACTCTTCTGGTTTCACTCGATCAATCTTGGTGATGGCCAAATAGATATTGCGCTGGCTGGCGATAGAACGAGCGATAAATTCATCGCCGGCACCGATTGCTTCATCGGCAGGCAAACAGAGGACGGCGGCATCTACTGATTCAAGGTTTTCCGTCACCATCTCGTTAAGACGAGCACCCAGCAACGTCTTGGGTTTGTGCACACCAGGCGTGTCGACCACGATCATCTGAAAACCAGGACGGGAAATGATTCCGCGGATGGGATTACGCGTCGTGTTGGGATGGTGCGATGTGATTGCAATCTTCTCGCCGACGAGAGCATTAATCAGTGTGCTCTTACCTACGTTCGGTCGTCCGACAATCGCGACAAAGCCAGCTGTGTGCGGCTTTGTTGATGATGTCATACTCGTATTCTCTCACTCGGTGGCCATCGGCATTACCAATTCCAGAATATCGGGCACCGATGTAACAAGCTCGGCCAATCTCTCGCCCACTAATCGGTGGCATCCCTCGCTGGTGGGCGAATTAATGGGTCCGGGCACCGCCATTACCGGTCTAAATATCTCGGCCGCATCACGCGCCGTCCGTAGCGAACCACTTCGAAAAGCCGCCTCCACAACAACTGTGCCCTTGGACAAAGCCGCGATGATTCGATTACGCGTTAAAAACCTCACTGGAATCGCAGGCACTTGTGGCATGACCTCGCTGATCAAGATTCCATCATGAGTAATTTCTTCAAAGAGTCGCTCGTGCCCGGATGGATAATTTTTAGATATTCCGCCAGCCAGCACCGCGCACGTCACGCCCTCGGCGAGCAACGCTCCGCGATGCGCAGCGGCATCGATTCCATATGCTCCCCCGCTAATAACAGCCCAATCTCGATCAACAAAACCAGCGGCAAAATCTGAAGCAATGGTCGCCCCGTAATTCGTTGGATTTCGAGTGCCGACGATGGAGATTGATTGGGTGAGATATTGAACGTTTTCGCGATGACCACGAATAATCAAGCCAATCGGAATCGCCGCCAAATCATTGAGTGGCTCTGGCCAATCCGATGATTCGGGCGTAATAAATTCGCCGTGAGCGCGTTCTATTTCTGCCAGGACTTCCTCGCCCAGCAATGAAAGCAGCCGCTCGGATATCCGCACCGACGAATGTTTCGCATCGGTGTAGACGCCAGCACGAAGCCGATCCCGCACCTCGATAGGTCCGTGAATATCGATTTCGTTCGACCAATATTTAGAACCACCCTCGATGGCGGCGAAAAGCTCAAGCCGGGCAGTTAATTCAGGTGCGAGTGTCACAAATAGTTCTCCAACCCTGTGCGAAATGCGTATGCGGCCGTCACGTCGTCAAGCGTCGGGATTTCATGCCCTTCACGATCTGCAATGCTCCAAGCAACGCGCAACACCCGATGAAACCCACGAGCGTTTAATCGCTCTGTTTCGATCTCGCCATGCAGCATCCGCATCGCGGACTTTTCAGCGGCATAACCTCGGTGCAATGCGCTGCTTGGAATCTGGGCGTTCCGACTCCACTTCTCATCGCTAAACCTGGCGCGGGCACGTTCGCTCGCAGCGATGACGCGATGGCGCATCGCCGCGCTTGATTCGCGCGGCGTCTCGTCTACCAGATCGAGCCGCGATGGCGGCGGCACTGGAATCCGAATATCGATGCGATCGAGCAGCGGTCCCGAGAGTCGCTGAAAATATCGAGCACGAGCAACCGCGCTGCACGTGCAAGCACGACCTCGACCAAAGAATTTGCCACACGGGCACGGATTTGCAGCCAATACCAACATAAATTGCGCCGGATAAGTAACGCTTCCCACCGCGCGAGAGATGGTGATACTTCCGGATTCCAACGGTTGGCGTAAAGATTCGAGGACGACCCGGTTGCATTCAGGCGCTTCGTCGATAAAGAGAACACCAAGATGAGCTAGCGAGCATGCACCCGGCCTAATGTGCTTGTTCCCACCGCCAATCATGGAGACCGCGGTTGCGCTGTGATGCGGGGCGAGAAATGGTGGCTCGTTGCGATGGAATTTTTCAGAGTTGTAATAACCAGCTATCGAATGGACGGAAAGAACATCAAGCACATCACCATCACTCAGCGGAGGCATGATTGTGGGAATCCGCTCGGCCATCATCGATTTTCCAGTACCCGGTGGCCCAACCATCAAGACGTGATGTCCACCAATAGCGGCGATCTCGAGCGCCAACTTCGCGTCGCGTTGCCCGGCGACATCCGAGTAATCGATAAACGAAGGTGAGAGTTGATCTGCCTCTGCTTCGTGAACCGAAGGCAGGACGCCACTTCTATAAAATTCAAGAATTTCCGAGAGCGATTGCACGCCGATAACCAATATCTCTTTGACGCGCTTTGCTTCCCAAATATTTGCAATCGGCACAATCGCGACGGTGAAACCGCTCTTCTTTGCCGAAAGGACAAGCGGCAAGATTCCTGGCACCGAACGAACATCGCCATTTAGGCCAAGCTCCCCTAGGACCACGGATCCAACTGTTGCCTCTGCGGAGACCAAACCCTGAGCAACCATGAGTGCGACGGCAATCGGCGCATCAAAGGCCGACCCACTTTTCGGAACCCACGCAGGCGAGAGCGAGACTGTTACCTTTCGGTTGGGCCAACTACCTCCAGAATTAATGATGGCGGAGCGAACCCGTTCTTTTGATTCACCGAGCGCAGCATCGGGCAGACCCAGCAAGGTGTAGCCAGGTAACCCATCAGCAATATCTACTTCGATCTCAATCGGTAGCCCCTCAAGACCCAAAAGCGTGAATGTCGAAATTTGAGAGAGCGTCATTGAACGAGTCCGACCCGATAATCGATCGCACAATCGTTCAAGCCATCGCCCAATACGCTGGCATAGTCCAACCGAAAGTTTCTACGGCGCATGGCTGAATTATTGGTTTCACGGCGCCACGCACGAGCTAAGAGTTCGAGGCGCGTCTCTTTCGCCCGATTGATTGCCTCAAGTGGCTCGCCAAATCGAGTGGAGCTGCGAGTTTTCACCTCAACAAAGACAACTGTTCCATCTGGGCTGAGCGCAATCAGGTCGAGCTCACCCAGCTTGTGACACCAATTTCTATCGAGGATTGTGAATCCTTTGTGCGCAAGATATTCAGCGATTTGTTGCTCGCCCCAAGCACCAAGTTCAATGTTTCGCTGTGACATCTGGCAAAGGTAGAGCGGTGACGCGTCGCAGAATCACCTGCGTCGGCTGGATGTGCAGAACTTGGTGTTGTGGACTACAAAAGCTCCGCTACATTCGCAAATGACTTTCGGTGGTGCTTGGTCAAGCCATGCTTACGCAGCGCTGCCATGTGTGAGGCAGATGAATAGCCTTTGTGGCCAGCGAAGCCATACTCCGGGAACTCTGCATCGAGCTGAATCATGATCCGATCTCGATAGACCTTCGCCAGGATTGAAGCTGCACTGATACTGATGGCGACTTGATCGCCTTTCCAAACCGCGAGATTGGGCGTCGCCAGTCCGGGAATGGCGTAGCCATCGGTTAAAACATATTCGGGCTCCGGCTTCAAGTCCGCTACCGCGCGGCGCATACCCTCAATATTGGATTTATGGAGACCGAAAGAATCAATCTCTTCTACGGAAATCTCAATGATGGAAAGCGCTTCCGCGCAATCGATGATTACATCGAAGAGCTCTTCTCGCACCTTTTCGGATAATTTCTTAGAGTCCTGCACTTTGGCCAGCGCCTTGTCAAAGGGATCTTTCAAAATAACGGCAGCGACAACAAGCGGTCCTGCACACGACCCGCGGCCCGCTTCGTCGACGCCCGCGATTCTGGTTAAACCAGAGTCACGTAACGTCTGTTCAATGCTTGACTGCAACCTTCGATAAATCGTGACCGACGCTTAAGAAAGTCATGTGATTGAAAGGCCACACGACGAACTCTGCGCGCCCGACGACATCGCTCAACGGAACCATGCCTTTATGAACATCATCAGTATGAAACCGTGAATCCGCACTTGCGCCACGGTGATCGCCCATCACCCAGATGAAACCCTGTGGGACGGTGACGTTGAATGCTGAATCACTCGGCTTGTTGCCGGCAAAGATATATGGCTCGTTAATCGATGTGCCGTTCACCTGCAGATGGCCGGCGGTGTCACAACACACGACATGATCGCCGCTGACGCCAATCACGCGCTTAATCAAATACTGCTTTGCTGGATCTGGCAGAACCCCAACATCAACCAAGCCGGTCTTAATCCATTCGGCTGGGCCTGTTGTGGTGTTAACCGGAGCCGCACCAAGCCAGTTTGCGGGATCGCGGAAGACGACAACTTCACCGCGCTTGATATCGCTGAAGAAGTTTGCGAACTTGTTAACAGCGATGCGATCACCAATTTGCAGGGTGTTCTGCATCGAGCCAGAAGGAATATAGAAGAAATGAATAAAGAAGGTCTTAACGACAACAGAGACTACGAGCGCCGCCACGACAATGATGGGGACTTCTCGAAGCAGCGACCCCTTTTTAGGTAGACGCATGAAGGCGAAGCGAACTTATTCTTGTGTTGCTTCTGGAGCAGCCTCAGCTGCAGCTGTCTCTTCAACGACTGCCTCAGCTACGGTTTCTACGACCGGTGTCTCAACGACTGGTGTCTCAACAACTGCTTCTTCGACTACAGCTTCAACAACTGGAGCGGCCTTTGGAGCGGCGACTGGTGTCTCTTCAACGATGAACTCGTTGTTAGCGCCACGGCGTTCCTTAATCTTTGATGCCTTACCGCGAAGCTCGCGGAGGTAGTACAACTTTGCGCGACGGACATCACCGCGGCGAACCATCTCGAACTTCTCGATGACTGGTGTGTGTACTGGGAATGTGCGCTCTACGCCGATTCCGTAAGAAAGCTTGCGAATGGTGAAGGTCTCACGAACGCCAGAACCCTGACGACGGATGACTACGCCTTGGAAGACCTGGATACGGCTCTTGTTACCTTCGATAACACGAACGTGGACTTTGATCTCGTCTCCGGAACGGAAGTTGATAACGTCGGTACGGAGTGAGGCAGCATCTACTGCGTCTAACACGTTCATAAGGTTTCCTAACATCTCATAAGGCTTCTCGTCAGGCTGAGGTCGCATCGCCATCTAACTGGCTTGGACCTTGCCCATCACGAATAGAGGGCTATCTTGCCACAGCGGGCGGTGCGGGGCGAAATTGGCTCAGCCGACCAGGGCATTCAGGCTGGGATAGAGGGCTGGGCCAGCCGCCACGACTGTCTCCCCCGCGTGAATATCGCCGGTGACGAGCGCGCCGGCCTCGGCGGCGATTAACCCGCCGGCTGCCAGATCCCATTCCTTCAGGCCGAATTCAAAGTAGCCATCGAGCGCGCCCATCGCGACATAACAGAGGTCAACCGCCGCGGCGCCGGCGCGACGAATATCGCGGCAGTTGGGAATTATTTTCTCGACGATGCTGGCCTGATATTTGCGGCGCTCGCGATCGTAGGCAAAGCCGGTTCCCAACAATGCCATATCCAATTCGACCGGGTTGTTACAACGAATTGCCTCTCCGTTAAAGGTCGCTCCACCGCCACGGGTTGCGGTCCATAAGGAATTCGTCGATGGCGAATAAACGACGCCGATGCAAACGCCGCTTGCATCTTTCGCGGCAATGCTGACGTTCCAACCAGGCAAGCCATAAAAATAATTAACAGTGCCATCCAGTGGATCAATGACCCAGGTGATGCCCGATGTCGAGTCCCGTGCTGCACCTTCTTCGCCGATAATGCCGTCCGCAGGTCGAGCCGCAAGCAGCGATTCCACGATCAATTTTTCACTCGCAATATCCATCTGGGTTGCGAAATCCACGGCCGAGGTTTTCTCCGACAATGCGAAGGTCGCTGGGCGATTAGCCAGCAGCTCGCCTGCGGCAAGCGCGACTGACTCGGCGAGCTCTAACAGGGCGGCGAAATCGTGTTCGGATGAAGGCATGTGCCTACTCTAATCTCAAAGTTGCGTGAGGTAGCTGAAAAAGTAGACCCGCTGTGGCACTCTTGCCTCGTGAGCAACCACCAAGATGACGAGGTCGTAGACCTTCGCCTCGTCGGCCGCTCTGACGATGGCAATCACATCGAATTTACCGATATTCACAATCGTCGCCTCCAGGCCCGCCTCAGTGATTCGCTACGCGCCGCGGTCAACCAACCTCGGTTAGCAGCCATCAAAGTTGAATCCGATGAGCCAACAACGACGGTTAAAGAAGTTCAGTCGCGCTTGCGGGCGGGCGAGAGCATGGATGCCATTTCACGCACCACCGATTGGTCGCTGGAAAAGATTGAGAAATTTGCCGGACCTATTTTGCAAGAACGCGCATTTGTCATCGCACAGGCTTTGAAGTCGCCGACTCGTCGCGATGCATCATCGCCAACTTTGAACGAAGCGATGACTAATCAGTTGACTACCCATGGCGTGGATCTTGAAGAAGTTGAGTGGAACACCCATCGTCGTCGTGATGGCTTGTGGGATATCGCGTTGTATTACCCCAACCGTGATGGCCAAGCAGATGCACACTGGTCTTTTAATACCGCGACCGGAACTTTGATCGCGGAAGATGATTCATCGAAATGGATCGTTGGCGAAGCTAAAGAAGCCCGACCACGCACACCTGCACAAGGCTTGGTCTATCCATCAACCAACACTGGTCCAGCTCCACGACTCGTCTCAGTAAAGGAAGAGACCGTCAGCATAGAAGTTTCAGAGACCTTTGAATTTCACGATGAAAATGACGATGAGAACCAAGATGCCGGATTTGAAAGCGATGCCGTGGAAGACGATGCCGTGGAAGATGGCGTCGTAAAGCGAGTAAAGCTTCCGTCATGGGATGACATCATGTTCGGCGGCAAAAAAGATTCGAACGACGAGTAAAGCTGGACTTACTTAGACGTTATTAACAGTGGTACTTGAGTTTCAATGCTTGTAAGTCCACCGTGGTGCCCGACCATGCCACTCTCCTGCTTTGCCCGCTCTGGATCAATCAAAATTAAGTCGTCATGCGGGATGACAATCAAATCACCCATCCGGTCTTCGCTATCCATCGAAACGGTGCTACCAAATAACCCCGCGGCAATCGCTTCCGTCTTTGTGTGAACAGTTGCTTGATTTCCCAGTGTCTCGCGCCAGAGTGCAGCAGCATCCGACAGCGCTCCTTCGCGTACATACATGTGGCGCGCTCGAGGTTCGCCGCCAACAAGCGTGATGTTCTCCATGAGGTTGTTCTCAACGCCCAACACAATGTTATTTTCTGAATTCACCATGCCATGGTCAGACGTCATCCAGATTCGACTACCGGCAGGAAGCGCGTTTCGCAATCCGACTAATAAGTCCGAAACAACTTTCAAAGCTTCGAGCCATTTCTCAGATCCGACACCTGCATCATGACCGGCTGCGTCAAGATTATTGATATAAACGTATGCGAACGAGCGAGGCTTCGAGAGCGCCCGCACTGCCTCGGCAATCATGTCTGGCAGATGATTTGCGCCCATGTATGAAGCTCCGCGTAGTGCAGCTTGTGTGAATCCCGATCCTTCGTAGCGCTTGGCGGCGACGTGACCCACGTGAATTCCATCGGCCACTGCGCGCTCAAATAACGTGGGCGTTGATTGCCACACAATCGGGTCGACTCGATCGTCCCATTTAAGCGAATTAAGAAGTCGACCAGGTTCACCACTGCGCGGAACCCGAACCGTGTAGCCGAGCATGCCGTGCACGCCAGGAAGAACGCCGGTTCCAAAGGACGAAAGATTGGTCGCCGTCGTCGAAGGAAAATGTGAGGTCAATGGATCTCGCGATTGCATCTCAGCAAATATCGGAAATTCGTCTCCGTATTTCTTCAACGCATCCGAACCAAAGCCATCAATCAGTACGAAGCACTCGCGCTGGCCGGCACTCTGGTCAATGCCAAGCGGATTGGTTGCGGTGGCGAGTCCCAATGAGGCGAATATCGAATTCGAGAGCCCCGCTAAATTGCTCATCGATTCCATGTGCTTATCCTGCCCTATCAAGTCTGGCCCTATCGAGTGAGGTAACCTCGGAGCGTGATTAAGTATTCAGCAGAAGTCAGCGCCGCCCGTTCGGCCGGCAAGCCCATCGTCGCACTCGAATCCACGATTATCAGCCATGGATTGCCGCGGCCAAAGAATTTAGAAGTAGCACGCGAAGTCGAAGAGATTGTTCGCTCTGCCGGTGCGGTTCCCGCCACCATCGCACTAATTGACGGCGTGATTCACGTGGGTCTTGAGGAAGATCAACTCATTCGGATCGCCACCGACGATTCCGTCGTCAAGGCATCGACTCGCGATTTAGCAATCATCGAAATGACGAAGCAATCTGCAGCGACCACCGTTGCGGCAACTGCACACATTGCCAAGTTGGCCGGCGTTGATGTCTTCGCGACCGGCGGATTGGGCGGAGTACACCGCGGCCATTCGTATGACGAATCTGCAGATCTGACCGCGCTATCTCAACTGGAAATCATCATTGTCTGCGCCGGTGTGAAATCTATTTTGGATGTTGCGGGCACGCTGGAGCGGCTAGAAACGTATTCGGTTCCCGTCCTTGGCTACAAGACAAATAAGTTCCCCGGTTTTTATCTCACTGATTCCGGTTTTGAAATCGAGCACCGAGTTGATTCGCCTGCGGAGATTGCCGCCATCTGGAAAAACCGTGCCGACCTCAAGACAAATGACCGTGCGATTGTTGTCACCAATCCAGTCGCGAACCAGATGAATCCAGCGTTGCACGATGAAATTTTGAATTCAGGTCTGGCTGCTGCAGCCGCGAATCACATCGTGGGCAAAGCGGTTACGCCATTTTTACTCGAGCATTTTCATACCGCCAGCAAAGGCGAATCGTTGCGCGTGAATATCGACATCATTAAGTCGAATTCACAGCTCGCTGCCGAAATCGCAGTAGCGCTTAAGAAGTAATAGGCGTCCCCCATGAGCAAAGTCCTCTGCATCGGCGACATCATGTTGGATGTCACTGCCGTTACGGGACGCGAGCTCGAACAAGGCGTTGAAACCAGAGCACATATCTCCACCCAGGGCGGCGGCGCTGCTGCAAATGTGGCCTCCTGGTTGGCTTCAAACGGTACGCCCACCTATCTGGTGACGCGCGTCGGTGACGATGCGGCCGGTCGGACATTGCTCGATGAGCTCGATCAATACGGTGTTGAACACTCGACCACTGTCGTTGATGGTCTCAGCACCGGTGTTGTAATTGTCATTGTCGATGCACTCGGCGAGCGGACGATGTTTCCTGATTCTGGCGCGAATGCCGGTTTGGGTTTAGCTGACCTGCCAGACCTTTCCGATTACACCACTTTGTATTTGTCCGGATATCCGCTTATCAATCCGATTTCACGCCCGGGCGTTCTGCAAATCATCGAGAAGGCGAAAAGCGTCGGACTGCCTATCGTTTTTGACCCTGCAACGGTCGGCGTGCTCCGCGAAGTAGGTATTCCTACCGTGCGCGAGTGGTTGAAGAATATGGATGTATTGATTCTCAACGAAGAAGAGGCGCACTTCTTATCTGGCATCGGAAATCCCATCGAAGCCGCGTCCGCACTTCTTGAATTGGTTCCAACCGTCGTAATCAAGCGCGGCGGCGCGGGCGCACTCGCTCAATCGCGAGAACATTCACTTGTTCAAGTCCCAGCAATTTCAACTACCGTCATCAACACAACTGGCGCTGGGGATGCTTTTGCGGCCGGATTCATACAGGTGTGGGTTGAGACCAAGGATTCTTCGAGACTCGAGGCCGCAATTAGTCGTGGTGCAGAACTTGGGGGCCAATGTGTCGCACATATCGGCGCCCGCCCGCTTGTCGCTCCCCGATAAATCAGCATTCATTGGGCAAGATAGCCCCCATGGCAAAAACACCTAAAGCCGTTCTCCCGAAACCTGGCGAGAACCCTGGTCGCATCGTCGACATCGACGTCTCACAAGAGATGTCCGAATCATTCTTGGAATATGCGTATTCGGTTATTTATTCTCGCGCGTTGCCCGATGCTCGCGATGGCTTGAAGCCCGTACAGCGTCGCATCCTTCATCAGATGTCCGATATGGGCTTGCGCCCCGATCGCGGTCACGTGAAGTGCGCTCGTGTTGTTGGCGAAGTTATGGGTAAGTTGCACCCGCACGGCGATGGCGCGATTTATGACGCCATGGTTCGTATGGCGCAACCATTCTCTATGCGCTTGCCGCTAATTGATGGTCACGGAAACTTTGGTTCGCTTGATGCCGGGCCGGCCGCGATGCGTTACACCGAATCGCGTCTCGCTACGCCAGCAATGGCGATGGTGGATGAGTCCGATGAGAACACCGTGGATTTCGGCGGAAACTATGACGGTCAGCTTTTGGAGCCGCTCGTCTTGCCTGCAGCATTCCCCAACCTGCTTGTTAATGGCGCGACCGGTATTGCGGTGGGTATGGCGACCAATATGGCGCCCCACAACTTGGGCGAAGTCATCGCCGCTACTAAGCATTTGATCGAAAATCCCAAGGCGACTTTGAAGCAGTTGATGAAGTTCGTCCCTGGCCCGGATTTCCCTACCGGTGGCGAATTAGTCGCAACCGACGGTATCGCCGAGGCATATGCATCGGGTCGCGGTTCATTCAAGGTTCGCGCAACTGCGGTTATCGAGAAGGTCACCGCTCGCAAGATGGGCATCGTGATTACCGAGTTCCCATACAACATCGGCCCCGAGAAGGTTGTCGAAAAGATCGCTGACCTCGTCAAGGCGAAGAAGATTCAGGGCATCTCAGACATCATCGACCTCTCCGACGGTCAACAGGGCACCAAGGTTGTTGTGGAAATTAAGAATGGCTACGAGCCAGAAGATATTCTCGCCAACCTTTATAAGTTAACCCCGATGGAGGATCAATTCTCTATCAACGCGGTTGCGCTGGTTAATGGCAAGCCGTTGACGCTCGGTCTCAAGGAATTGCTCCAAGTCTTCATCGACCACCGGATTGAAGTCGTTCGCCGTCGCTCTGAGTTCCGCTTGGGCAAAGCTCAGGCCCGCCTTAACTTGGTGGATGGTTTGCTTAAGGCGATTATCGATATCGATAAGGTCATCAAGATTATCCGCGCGAGCGAAGACGCTGCTGCAGCAAAGGATGCGCTGATTAAGGGCTTCAAGCTGAGCGATGAACAAGCCACCTACATCTTGGATATGCCGCTTCGTCGATTGACCAAGATGAGCAAGTTGGAGCTTGAGAGCGAACAAGCTGAACTCAAGAAGACGATTGCAGCGCTCAAGAAGTTGCTCTCCTCCGACGAGACCATCAAGGCTCAGGTCGCAGAAGAGTTGACCGAAGTCGGCAAGAATTTCGCGACTCCTCGTCGCACTCGCCTCTCGGCATAACACCCTTTAAACTCCAGACATGATTGTTGATGTCTGGTCTGATGTGGTCTGCCCGTGGTGCTTTATCGGCCGTCGTCGCCTACAGAAGGCGTTGCAAGCAGTCGCTGGCTCTGAGAAGGTCGTCGTGCGCCACCGCGCCTTTCAGCTGCAACCTGACGCCGCTGGCGTCATGCCCACCAAAGAATTACTCGCCAAGAAATACAACCTCAACCCCGATCAAGTTG
The DNA here is from genome assembly GCA_903938735.1 of uncultured Actinomycetes bacterium. GTDB lineage: Bacteria > Actinomycetota > Actinomycetes > Nanopelagicales > Nanopelagicaceae > AAA044-D11. Next base: position 29,145 of record CAJAEK010000123.1, read on the forward strand.
AATCTTCACAGGCCAATGTCTGTTCCATCGCGGATGGTGAAGGACTTTGTTACGACCTATCGAACACGATGTCGGGCAACACCGGCAACGCTCATCGCCTACTGAAATGGGCTGAAACTCAAGGCAAAGAGGCTGAGTTACTCGAGGCAATGTATTCCGGCTATTTCGAAAAGTCGCAAGGCGTCTTTAGCGACGACGAATTGCTCGGCTTCGTTGCTCAGGTTGGTCTTGATCAGACGCAGGCCAAAGAGATTCTCGACTCTAAAGAATATGCCGATGATGTTCTTCAGGATCAGCACTTGGCCCAACAACTAGGAGCAAACGGAGTGCCATTCTTTGTCTTCGATATGAAGTACGGCATTTCTGGTGCCCAGCCCCAAGAGGTGTTTAACACCACGCTCGAGAAAGCACTAGAAGAGAGCGTTACCGCTTAAAGGTGCGGAACTGGCGACGGGAATCGAACCCGCCCCGGCAACTTGGTAAGAGTTGCTATGCAACCAAAACACCTCGCCAGCCCGCTTCGCGAGCATCGTCTCTTTATTCGCTCTTCAGTCGCGGCAAAGGCCTTGGTGTGGATTTGCAACCGCTGTGGAAAAGAAAAGAACCTCGATTTCTCGAGGTTCCAATGTCGCCAGCTCCAGGGCTGAGAATTTTGTCAATTGGCTTACCAAGCCGATTCGCAACCGCTTTCTTACCAAAGTAAGACAAGACGAGTATTACACAAAATCGAATTACTCGGAGTAAAACTAAGCGTCGATGCGCTCGCGATCGATTTCAGCGTTTGAGATGAACTCCTTGCGCGGAGCCACCTCGTTGCCCATCAAAAGCTCGAAGACTGCCTCCGCGGCTACCGCGTCCTTCATAGTCACGCGACGTAGCGTGCGCTTCTCGGGATCCATGGTGGTTTCGCGGAGCTGATCAGCATCCATTTCGCCCAAGCCTTTGTAGCGCTGGATTGGTTCCTTCCAACGCTTTCCGGCCTTTGTTAAATCTGCAGTGACCTTACGCATCTCGTCATCTGAATACGTGTAGTGGACTTCCCCGCGCTTTCCACCAATCACATCGATGCGATGTAGTGGAGGAATTGCAGCAAAGACTCGGCCATCTTCGATAAGTGGGCGCATATAGCGATAAAGCAAAGTGAGTAGCAAGCAGCGGATGTGAGCGCCGTCGACGTCAGCATCAGACATCAAGATGACGCGGCCATAGCGAGCATCATCCAATGTGAACGAGCGACCAGAGCCAGCTCCGATAACCTGAATAATCGATGCGCATTCGTTGTTCTCGAGCATCTGCGAGAGCGAAGCCTTCTGAACGTTCAGAATCTTTCCGCGAATAGGCAAGATTGCCTGAAATTCAGAGTTACGTGCGGCCTTCGTGGTGCCCAGCGCCGAGTCGCCCTCAACAATGAAGAGCTCGGTGCGCGCGGTGTCATCCGAGCGGCAATCCGAAAGCTTTGTAGGGAGCGATGAATTCTCAAGTGCGTTCTTGCGGCGCTGCAGATCTTTGTGCGCGCGAGCGGAAATACGTGTGCGCGAAGCTTGTGCAACCTTCTCCATCACGGCCTTGCCGGTTGCCTTTTCGATGCGCTTGGTGGTCGAGAAGAAGGCCTTCATCTGATCGGCAACAACCGCGGTCACAATCTTTGTGGCGGCAGCGGTTCCCAACACTTCTTTAGTCTGACCTTCGAACTGTGGCTCAGACATACGTACTGTCACAACAGCTGTGAGACCTTCGAGCACGTCATCCTTGATGACATCAGCTTCGTTGTTCTTCAACGTCTTGGTGGCGCGCAGCGCGTCGTTAAATGCCTTGGTGATTGAACGCTCGAATCCTTGAACGTGTGTTCCGCCCTTTGGCGTAGAAATAATGTTCACGAACGAAGCCATGGTGGTGTCGTAGCCATTGCCCCATTGCATCGCGATGTCGACGCCCATTTCGCGCGCGACTTCGGTCGGCATCATGTGGCCCTTGTCGTCCAAGACAGGAACAGTCTCTGTGTATTCGCCAGTGCCAGACAAACGAATAACTTCACCGATTGGTTCATCGGGGCGAAGGAAAGTACAGAATTCTGCGATTCCACCCTTGTGGAAGAAAGTCTCGGATGTCTTCGCCTTGGTGCGGTTGTCGTTGACGACCAGCGTGAGCCCAGGGACCAAGTATGAGGTTTGACGAGCGCGAGCGTAAATATCTTCGATCGAAAGCTCGGCTTCCTTCAGGAAGATTTGCCGATCTGCCCAGTACTTAATACGGGTACCAGTGACCTTTGCGGCAACCTTGCCGATGATGCGCAGGCCAGAGGATTCAGTGAATGGCGCCTTTGGTCCGTCGCCATCGAAAATGCCCGCGTTACCGCGCTGGAATGACATCCAGTAAATCTTGCCGTTGCGGTCGACTTCAACATCGAGGCGAGATGAAAGTGCGTTCACAACAGAAGCACCAACACCGTGCAAACCGCCCGAGGCTGCGTATGAGCCGCCGCCGAATTTTCCACCAGCGTGCAATTTGGTCATTACAACTTCAACACCAGTCAGACCTGTCTTCGGTTCCTTATCAACTGGGATGCCGCGGCCATCATCATGGACTTCAACCGAGCCATCAGCTTCTAGGTTGATCTCAATTTTCTTGCAATGTCCGGCGAGCGCTTCATCTACTGAGTTGTCGATAATTTCCCAGAGACAGTGCATCAAGCCGCGTGAATCGGTTGTACCGATGTACATACCCGGGCGCTTGCGAACGGCGTCGAGACCTTCGAGAACTGCTAAGTCCTTAGCGGAGTAGCCATTCTCTGTTGTTGATTCTTTATCGTCTTTCGCCACGGTGGGACAGGCTATCTTGCCAAGGGTGCAAATCTCGGTAATTGAGAGCTACTTGCAAAGAGAAATTCACAACGGCCTTTTTTCTCACCAAATATCGAGATATTTAGCGTTAGATATGACACGCCCGAGCGTAAAAAGTAGGATTTAACCCTGCAGGGAATAAACCAACCATGGTTTGATGTTCCCCTGAGTGACCGAGAGGCAACCGCTTCTACGGAGAGTAAGGCCGAAAGGGAGCGACATGACCGAGCAGTTAGTACTCGAAACCACACCGCTCAATGCTGTTGACCGTTGTGATCGCTGCGGCGCCCAGGCCTATGTCCGTGCAGTCTTGCTCAATGGCGGAGAGCTACTTTTCTGTGGCCACCACGCCAACGAATATGCCGAGGGCCTCAAGCCACTCGTTAAGCAGATTCAAGATGAGACAGACCGTCTCGTTGAATCACCAGCTTCTGCTGAATAGTTTCTCCAGCTAGCAACTACCTCTTATGCGATCCGGCGGCTCGTGCTGCCACCAAAACTCGTAATGAGCTCGTCGTGATTGCTGACGGCAATGCGCTCGGCGCATACGAAACGCTCAAGTTGATGTAAGCGATTTGTGCTGGAATCCAGTTGCATGTCACGGACGTAGCTGTCGTTGGAATGTTC